>JAYVSF010000422.1:0-7903 GCA_043775605.1 Myxococcales bacterium | reverse complement strand
GCTGGCCGAGCTGGCCGAGCGGACCCGGGCCGCGGCGGTGCTGGCGGCGACCCTCGCGATCGACGTCGAGCAGGCCGGCGCCGAGGTCGGCGCGCTCGAGCGCGAGCTGGCGGCGCGCGAGCAGGTGCTCGGTCGCGAGATCGCGGCGATCACGATCGACGTCACCACCGCCGCCGGCGAGCAGGCCGGCGAGGTGACGCTCGACGTCGAGCTCGAGTACGTGGTGCCATCGGCGTGCTGGCGCCCATATCACGTCGCCACCCTGCGCGGCGCCGAGGCCGCGCCCGACTCGGCGTGGATCGTCGACGTCGCGACCGACGCCTGCGTGTGGCAGGCGACCGGCGAGGACTGGCGCGAGGTCCGGCTGCGGTTCTCGACCGAGCGCCCGTCGCTCGGGACCCGGCCGCCGGTGCTGGTCGACGATCGCCTGGCGGTGCAGGCCAAGGGCGGGCTGGTGGTCAGCGCCCGCGATCAGGACCTCGTCACCACCGGGCTCGGCGCCGCGACCCGCGAGGCCGCGGAGGTCCCCGGCGTCGACGACGGCGGCATCGCCCGCGTGCTGGTCGCGCCGCTGGCGGCCAGCGTGCCCGGCGACGGCCGGCCGTACCGGGTGCGGCTAGCGTCGTTCTCGTCGACGGCCGAGGTCGCGCGGGTCGCCTTCCCCGAGCGGGCCGAGGGCGTGATCGTACGCAGCCGGCAGGTCAACGCTGGCAGCGAGCCGCTGCTGGCCGGGCCGGTCGATCTCGTCGCCCGCGGCGGGCTCACCGGGCGCACGTCGATCAAGTTCATCGCGGCCGGCGAGCGCTTCGATCTCGGCTGGGGTCCGGATCCGGCGCTGCGGCTGCACCGCGAGGCCCGCAGCAAGCGCGAGCCCGGCGGCCTGCTGTCGTGGGCGGTGACCACCCACCGGATCGCGGTGCGGCTGTCGAACCTCGGCCCCGACGCCCGGACCGTGCTGGTCACCGAGCGCATCCCGGTGTCGGAGCTCGACAAGGTCGAGATCGCGCTGGCGCCGGCCGAGGCCTGGAAGCTCGAGGACGACGACGGCGTGCGCCGCGATCCGACCGCGCTGGTCACCGCCCGCACCGTCGACGCCGATGGCCTGGTCACCTGGACCGTCGAGCTGCCGGCCCGCGCCCGCCGCGCGCTCGCGCTCGAGTACGCGATCAAGGCGCACGACTCGGTGGAGGGTCTTTGACCGCGCGCGCCGCTCGCCTGCGCCGGCGTGCGAGCTAAGGTCCCGGCCATGTCCACCGGCGAACGCGCGGCGCAGATGCTGACCGGGCGGCTGGTCAAGAACCGGCGGCACCTCGGCCGCTGGGCGAAGCGCGCGGGCGTCGGCTGCTGGCGGGTCTACGACCGCGACATCCCCGACGTGCCGGTCACGATCGACGACTACGAGGGCCGGATGGTGCTCGCCGACTGTCGCAACGCCCGCGCCGACGAGGAGCTCGATCCGGCGTGGCTGGCGGCGGTGGTCGCGGCGGCGCGCGCGGTCCTCGGCGACGGCGAGCTGCACGTCAAGGAGCGGCGGCGGATGGCCGACCGTCGCGCCACCGGCGCGCAGTACCAGCGGCTCGGCGCCGACGGCGGGTGGCAGGAGGTCGGGGAGGGCGGCCACCGGTTCCTGGTCAACCTCGGCGACTACCTCGATACCGGGCTGTTCCTCGATCACCGCCAGACCCGGGCGCTGGTCGCGGCCGAGGCGGCCGGCAAGCGCGTCCTCAACCTGTTCGCGTACACCGGCGCGTTCACCGTCCACGCCGCGGCCGGCGGCGCCGCGTCGTCGGTCAGCGTCGATCTGTCGAACACGTACCTCGACTGGGCCGCGGAGAACCTGGTCCGCAATCGGCTCGACGCCGGCCGCCACGTGCTCGAGCGGGCCGACGTCCTGGCCTGGCTCGGCGCCTACCGCGGGCCGCGCTTCGACCTGATCGTCGTCGACCCGCCGACCTTCTCCAACTCGAAGAAGATGACCACAAGCTTCGACGTCCTGCGCGATCAGGTCGCGCTGCTGACCGCGGTCGCGCGGGTCGCCACCCCGGACGCGGTCATCTGGTTCTCGACCAACCACCGCGGCTTCCAGCTCGATCCCCGGACCGCCGGGAGCCGGGGGCCGGTCGAGCTGACCGAGCGGACGCTGCCGCCCGATTTCGGCTACAGCCGGCCGCACCGGGTCTGGCGGCTGGCGCCCCCGGCGGACTCGTCCGGATCCCGGACATGAACTTCTTCGGCCACGCGGCGGTGGCGTCGTGGCAGGCCGCGGCCTCGCCGGGCCTGACCCTGGGCGCGATGCTGCCCGACTTCGCCACCATGTGCCGCGGCCGGATCGCGGGCACCGACGACGCCGCGGTCGGGGCCGGGGTCGACCTCCACCACGCCACCGACGCGGTCTTTCACTACGCGCCGCCGGTGCGGGCGCTGTTCGCCGCCGCCGAGGCCCGGCTGACCGCGCGCGGCTGCCGGCGGGGACCGATGCGGGCCGGCGCCCACGTCGGGATCGAGCTGCTGCTCGACGGTGTGCTGCTCGACGAGCCGCGCTACCGGGCGGCGTACGTGGCGGCGCTCGCGATCGCGCCGGTGCCGGTGCGCTGGCGCGACGACGGCGACGATGCGCGCTTCGCGCACTTCCACGCCCGGCTGGTCGGCTTCGGCCTGCCCGATGATCTCCGCCGACCGGCGGCGGTCGCCGAGCGGGTCATCCGGACCCTGGCCGGGCGCCCGCTGCTGGCGCCGTCAGCCGACGAGCGGCTGGCGATCGCGGCGGTGCTGGCCGAGCTCGCCGACCGGGTGCTCGCCAACACCGATGCCGTGCTGGCCGCGGTCCGGGACGGCCTGGCCGCGCGCGCGTCGGCCGCGACGGCCGCAGCCGCGACGCCGTGAGTCAGCGCAGGTCCCGCAGCGCGCGGTACAGGCGCAGGTAGCGGGCGTGGCCGTCGTCCATCGCGGCCCGATGGGCGGCGATCGGCTCGAAGGTGGCGGACGGCGGTGGCGCCCAGCTCGACGCGGTGGCGACGTCGGGCGCGAACCCGGCGGCGACCGCGGCCAGCATCGCCGCGCCCAGCGGACAGCCGTCGAGCTCGCCGGCCAGCTCGACCGGACGGCCGCTGACGTCGGCCCGGAGCTGGGCCCAGGTCCGCGAGCGCGCACCGCCGCCGAGCATCCGCACCGTCGTCGTCGGCAGGCCCAGCTCGTCGAGGCGGGTGGCGACGTCGCGCATCGCGAAGGCGCAGGCCTCGTACAGCGCACGCGCCAGGTGACCGACGTCGTGGCCGGGCGCGAGGCCGATGAACGCGCCGCGGGCAGCCGGATCCCAGACCGGGGTCATCGCGCCACCGAGCGCGGGCAGGAAGGCGACACCGTCGGCGCCGACCGGCGCGGCGGCCGCGGCCAGGTCGAGGTGCTCGACCGCGCGCCCGGTCAGCTCGCTCAGCCAGCGCACCGCGCCGCCGGCCAGCCAGCCCGGGTTCTCGACGAAGTAGCCGCCGCCCGGGTACGCGTGGGTCTCGACCAGCCCGCGGTCGTCGATGCCGGCGTGGGCGCTGGTGACCCCGACCACCTCGGCGGTGCCGACCACGTCGGCGAGCACGCCCGCGCCCAGGCCGCCGCCGAGCGGGGTGGCGAAGTCGTCGCCGGTGCCGACCGCGACCGGCGTGCCGATACGCAGGCCGGTGAGCGCGGAGCCGCGCGCTGTGAGCAGGCCAGCGATCTCGTGGGCCGCGGCGATCCGCGGCAGGCGCGCGCGCTCGAGTTCGAAGGCGGTCAGGAGCTCGTCCGACCAGTCGCCGCGGGCGAGATCGTAGACCATCGTCGTCGACGCCAGCGCCGGATCGATCACCCGCGCGCCGGTCAGTCGCTCGACCAGGTACGAGCACGGCTGGTGGAACGCGGTGGCGCGGGCGTGGCCGTGGCGGTCCCACCAGCGGGCCTTGGCGGCGAGGTGCTGGGCGTCGGCGACCTGGCCGGTGAGCGCCGCGAACCGCCCCGGCGCGAACGTCGGCAGGCAGTCGACCGCGCGGTGATCGAGCCAGATCAGGCACGGCCCGAGCGCGTGACCGGCGGCGTCGCACGGGATCATGCCGTCGACCTGCGCGGCGATCGCGAGCGCGGCGACGTCCTCGGGTCGAGCGTCGGCCGCGGCCAGCGCAAGGGCGATCGCCGGCGCCAGCCCCAGCTCCCACGCCGCCGGATCGTGCTCGGCCCAGCCCGGCCGGGGGAAGCGCGGCGCGTGCTCGCTGCGACCGCGCCCGAGCACCGGCAGGCCCGGCACCGGCACGCACGCGACCACCTTGGTGCTCTGGGTGCCGAGGTCGAGGCCGAGCACCACCCGCATCTGCCGACGGTACCACCGAGGCCCAGGCCCTTCGCTTCGGTGAGTATCGGTGATCACGGCGGCGGTCGACGGCGGGCTGTGTCCGTGAACCGGCGGGCTATGCTGACGCCGATGAGGAGGCTCGCGCTCGCGCTCGGGATCGCCGCGGTCACCGCGGGGTGCCCGGCCGACCCGACCCTGGCCTGCGTCGACGACGTCGACTTCAGCGCGTGCCAGCCGCTGTACGCGCCGACCTGGGCCAACGTCTACGCCAACACCGTCGCCCGATCGTGCGCCAGCGGCGGGGGCGCGTGCCATGCGGTCGCCGGCGCTCAGCGCGGGCTGATCCTCGAGGGCGACCACCGCGCCTACGCGTCGTTGACCGCCGACCAGCGCTACGTCATCCCCGGGGACACCGCGTGCAGCCAGGTGATCGAGCGGATCTACACGCCGGCCGCCAGCCTGCTCATGCCGCGCGGCGCCCGCCTGTCGGCGCCCGAGGCCTGCGCCGTGGCGCGCTGGGTCGAGGCCGGGGCGCCCGGGCCGGTCGACCTGATCGACGCCGGCGCCGATGCCCTGATCGACGCCGGCACCGACGCTGCCACCGACGCGTCCGCGGGAGCCCTTCCATGAACGTTCGCATCGTCCTGCCGCGGCGCCTCGCGCTCACGGTCCTGGTCATCGCGCTCGGGTTGCCGCTCGCCGCCTGCGGCGACGACCCCAGCTACAAGTCGGTCGACGAGCTGATGAAGCCCGAGACCTGCATGACGTGCCATCCGCGCCACACCAGCGAGTGGGCCGGCTCGATGCACGCCTACGCCGGCGACGATCCGCTGTTCCGCGCGCTCAACCGCAAGGGCCAGGAGGACACCGGTGGTGGGCTCGGCAGCTTCTGTGTGCGGTGCCACGCTCCGGTCGCGGTGGCGCTCGGCCTCACCACCGACGGCACCAACCTCGACCAGGTCCCGGCCTGGGCCCGCGGCGTCACCTGCTACGCCTGTCACAACGCGGTCGAGATCACCGGCGATCACAACAACCCCATCCGACTGGCGATGGACCAGACCATGCGCGCTGGCACCAGCAGGCCGGTGGCCAGCCCGGCCCACGCCACCGCGTACTCGCCGCTGGTCGACGCCGAAAACCAGGCCTCGAGCCAGCTGTGCGGCTCGTGCCACGACATCGTGACCCCGGCCGGCGTCCACCTCGAGCGCACCTACGCCGAGTGGAAGACCACGATCTTCGCCGCCCCCAAGCCGACCCAGCACCTGTCGTGCGGCAGCTGCCACATGGTCGTGCACGACGGGCCGATCGCCGAGGTCGCGGGCCTCGACGTCCCGCAGCGGCCGTTCGGCCGGCGCGAGCACACCTTCGCCGCGGTCGACGTCGCGCTGACCCCGTGGCCGGCGATGGCCGTGCAGGCGGCGGCGATCGCGCGCGACCTGCGCGCGCTGCTGGTGGCGCGGCTGTGCGTGCTGCCGGTCGACGGCGGCCGCATCGACGTCCGCCTCGACAACGTCGGCGCCGGTCACATGTTCCCGACCGGCGCGACCGCCGATCGCCGGGCCTGGGTCGAGGTCATCGCCTACGACGCGGCCGGCGCGGTCGTGTTCTCGAGCGGCGTGGTGCCGCCGGCGACGCCGTACCTCGATCCCGAGCAGCTCGGCGATCCCGACCTGTGGCGGATGGCGACGCCGGCGAAGGACGCCCAGGGCCAGCCGACCGAGCTGTTCTGGAAGGTGGCCAGCCTCGATCATCCGGGCACGCTGCTGCAGCCGGCGGTCACCACCGATCCCCAGGACCCGCGCTTCTACCACTCGACCGAGCGGTCGTACTCGGTGACCGGGCTGTTGCCGCGCATCGCCCGGGTCCGCGCGCGCGTGTTGCTGCGGCCGGTGCCGATGCGACTGATCGAGGACCTGCTCGCGTCGGGCCACCTGACGACCGATCTGCGACCGTCGGTGCCGACCCACGAACTCGCGGGCGCGACGCTCGAGTGGACGGCGGCGAACGGGCCGGGCTGCGTCCCGGTCCCGTGATCGGGCACCGCATCGCGCGCGGCCGCGCGCCTGGCTACCCGGTGATGCAGAAGCGGTACACGACCGAGTCGCGGACGCCGCCGGCCGGGGTCACGTCGATCGTGATCTCCCAGAGGCCGGGCATCCACAGGTTGATCGGTGACAGCTGGTAGCGGCCCGGCACGGTCGGGTCGGGGGTCACCACCACCGCGACTGACGTGCCGTGGCGGTGATCGGGCATGAACGGGGTGACCTTGACGGTCGCGCCGGCCAGCGGGGCGCCGGTCTTCGAGACTTCGATCACCCAGGCGTTGTCGTCGCGGCCGGGCGGGGCCGGGGTCGCCGAGGTCAACGCCACCAGCACGCCGCCGGCACCCTCCTTCTGCATCCCGGCGAGGAACTGCTCGTCGCGGGTGTCGGCGTCGCAGTTGTACGTCGTCCCGGCGTCGTCGCCGGCCGCTGGATCGGTGCATCCGCCGGTGCTGGTGCCCACCGCGATGGCGGCGGCGGCGGCGAGCGTGCAGGCCAGGATCCGGTGGGTGATCGACATCGTGTACCTCGCGGCGAGCTTACTCTGCGCGGGCCTGCGAGCAACGGTCGCCGGCTGCCCGGTGCTCACCGCGGGCGCACGCGTCGAGGCGGGCGCCGCGCTACTGCCAGCTCGGCGCCGCCAGCACCGCGATCTCCTTGTCGACGCCGACGCCGGTCGGTACGCCGCAGTACGACACCACCGCGACCGCCAGCGGCTCGCCCGGCACCACCCAGATCGTCGAGAGTGCGGCGCGAGGTCGCAGGTAGGCGGTGGCGACGATCCGGCCGCGCGCGACCGCCACGCCATGCATCCGTTGCTGCACGGTGAGCGCCAGCGCGAACTTGCGGATCGGCGCGAGGTCGCCGAAGACGCGCAGGCCGCGGCGCTGGATCACGCGGGTGGTCAGGTCCCAGCCGGCGAGCGGCGCGGGCACGAGCGCGATCAGCGAGCGGCCCGGCACCCGCGCGCCAGGGGCCAGGGAGATGATCGAGCCGGCGCGGGCGCCGGTGGTGGCCAGCACCGCGGTCGTCACCTCGCCGCCGACGTGCTCCCGCAGCACGATGCGCCCGGCCGCGCGGTCGTAGCCGACGACCTCGAGCCGCGGCGCCGGCGGCTGGGCCGGCAGCTCGCTGGCGATCGCCGAGGTCGTGGTCAGGAACGACATGGTGGTGTGCATGGGCTGACTCCAGGGGCCCGGCGCCGGCGTGCTCGGCGCGGTGTCCCGTAGCAGGTTACGAATGGCGCGGCCGATCGGTTCGCGCTCGACGCCAGAGGCTCCGAGCGCAGCTCGGGCCGGGGTTGAGAGTCGAGATCGGACCGGCACTCCGGTGCCGGCCCGATCGATCGCTGACACTGGGTTGGATTCTTGCCAACCCTGTGATCCCTGCGAGCCGGCGATGGGGCGGGTACGTCGCGTCATCTCGAGGTGAGAACGCGCGAGCAGCGTCGGGGTTGCACCCGAAATCGCTCGGGAATATTCCGGCGAGGGCGCGGGTTCGATCACGCCGCGCGTTCGCGGCCAGCGCGTGAATGTTACGGCGCGGT
>JAYVSF010000421.1:0-6034 GCA_043775605.1 Myxococcales bacterium | reverse complement strand
AAGGTAGTCGCGGTCGCAGTCGCGCGCGCGGTCAGGACGTGCTCGAGCCGTCGTCGTCGCTCTCGACGACTTCGGCGCCGATGCCGATGCCCGAGCGCTGACCGATCACGAAGAACTCGCGCAGCTCGACGTCGCCTTCCTCTTCGAGGAAGCGCAGGTAGTAGTGGGTGTGGACTGGCTTCTCGAGGGTCACGATCTGGTGGACCCGGAAGACGAGATCCGGAGTCACGTCGTCGAACTTCACCGGGATCGTGATGATGTAGCAGTGGGCCAGGTTGACCGGCGGCAGGATCACCGAGTCGATGCCGATGCGGGCCTCGGAGTCGACCCGGAAGCCCTTGAACGGCCAGACGTTCTCGTCGATGGTCGGCTCGTAGCCGGTGAACAGCGTGAGGAAGAGGGCGAGCGCCCGCTTGGTCCCGCGGATCCGGTAGAGGTCGACCGCCCGCTTGATCAGCGCGCGCTTGCGCGGCTCCGGCCAGTCGAGATCGACGGTGAACGCCATCCACGACGCAAGCCAGTCGAGGAACTCGGCCGGCGTGGTGTGGGGGTCGTAGTAGAGGAAGTTGGTGTCGATCGTCTTCTCGAGCCGCCCGAACATGTGCTCGAGCAGCCAGCAGACGTCGCGGACCACGTTGTGGCCGACCGCGTCCGACCGGCGATAGAGCGCCGGCAGGTGCTGGAGGTAGCCGCGGCGGGCGACCCACAGCACCACCTCCGTGCCGTCGTAGACCATCTGGCCGCGGGTGGGCTTCTGGTCGACGACGGTGTCGTGATCTTCATAGGCCTCGCGGTACAGGACCACGATCTTCGACAGGCCCGCGTTCTCGAGGAGAATGCGCGCCTTGTCGACGTTGTGGCCCATCACCTCGGGCACACGAACGACCTTGCGATTGACGAGATCGACGGCGGCCATGGCTAGCGGATGTCGTCGCGGACCTTCTCCGCGATATTGACATGGATGAGGAACGGCAGCTCGTCGTCGTCGACCCGGACGTGTTCGACGGTGACGTCGCGGAGCTCGTCGCGGATGTCGAGCGAGTCGACACCCTCGACGCCCGGGATCTCCTCGATGTGGTGGATGAGCTCGGCCTTGAGCACCGGCCGCCCGAACTCCCAGCCGCGCCCGTCCTTGCCGCCGGTCAGCGGGTGGAGGAAGCGGCGGACCTTCTGTTCGATCTCGCGGCGCAGCCGATCGGACGTGCCGATCGACCGCCGCAGCAGCGTGATCTTGAGCGACAGGTCCTTGTAGCGAGGCTTGATGACGTGGACGACCGAGCCGACCAGCCGGCGGTCGTCGAGGTAGCGCTTGACGTAGCGCATGATCTCGTTCGACGGCAGCAGGCGCCGGGTCAGCTCCTCGCCGCGGGTCTCGGCCTTGGGGATGAGCACCAGGTTGATCTCGCCGCGGTTGGTGCGATCGGGGACGCACTTGGCGCGGGCCAGCTGGGTCGACGCCCGCAGCGCGAGCATCTCGAAGTCCTCGGCGGTGACCGCGCGATCACGGCTCTTGATCGTGTACGGCGCGCGGGCCTTGGCTTCCTCGACGGTCTCGCGATCGGCGCCGCCCGACGCCGGCATCGGGTTGGCGACCGCGTCGATGTAGCTCAGCGCGCGGACCAGCGAGGTGATCGTGTTGGTGTTGACGTTGCCGCCGCTGCCGCCGCCGATCCGGTAGCTCCGACAGACGATGTTGTTGCGGCCCTCGGGCGGGACCATGCCGCGCCGACCGTCGGCGAAGCTGACGTGGCCCGACAGGAAGTCGAGGGTGTAGTGCCGGCTCATCGAGCCGGACTCGAAGAAGCTGTCGACCCGCTTCCAGCGGACCCAGCACTCCTGGCTCTGCTGGCTCTCGGGATCGACCATCCGCACCGCGTCCTTGCCGAGGTCGAGGATGTCGTTGTCCTTGGGCCGCTGCTTCTCGCGGACCTCGATGAGCTCACCCTCGAGCAGCGGGCCCTGCAGCAGCTTGTAGGTCTGCAGCGGGCTGCCGTCGGAGCTGGCCAGGATCTCCTCGTCGATGGTGACGTGGTGGTAGGCCTCGACCACGTTGGTCAGGACCCGGCGGATGCGCGGGAACTTGACGTAGCCGCCCATCTCTAGACGGGCCCGGATCCAGTGGCGCTCCTCGGTGAACTTGAGGCACTTGTTGGCGTCGTCGGGGCCGACGAAGTGGATGAATCCGGAGCCGGTGAAGCCGGTGGTCTCGTCGATGACGGTCAGCGGCTCCCAGGCCTTGCCTTGCCAGTACTCCCAGACGACGCGCTGCTCCTGCTCCCACTGCTGCTTCTTGGCGCCCTCGTACTTGGTGAGCTCGGGGGTCTTGACCGTGCCCTCCTCGTTCGGCACCGAGCCGAGGCCCTGTTCCTCCTCCATCTGGAAGAACATGCCGATCGAGTCGTTGGGCAGCTTGGCGTTGAAGCCGAGGTACAGCGCCGGCGACTCGTCCTGCTTGGGCGTGAACGGCTGGAAGATCGTGTACTCGGTCTTGGCGACGTCGGTGACGTCGGCGTAGGCGAAGTCGTTGTAGGTCAGCGCGAAGCGGACCTCCTTGTAGTCCTCGCGGTACTTGAAGGTGATCGCGCGCAGGGCCGGCGGTCGCAGCGGGCGCTCGTCCTTGGTGACCCACTTGTCGTTGTCGAGGGCGTACTCGGGCGGCGCGCCGTAGTCGCCCTTCTCGATGCGGACCCGGACCCAGCGCTTGGTCTCGCCGTTGATCTCGAGCGCCTCCATGTCCTTGGGCCGGCGGAACTGGACCTTGCCCGACTGGCTGATCGCCTTGGTGTCGTCGTGGAAGCCGTACTCGTCGCCGGCGCCGGGTAGCATGCCGCGCGGGCTACAGCGGCCGAGGAAGCGCCAGCGCTTGCCGTCGAAGAACTCCCACGCGATGACCAGCTGATCGGACGGGTTGGGTCGCGGGTACACGCCCTGATCGGCGAGCTGGAAGTCGACCGCGACGTAGGCGTCGGCGGTCTGCATGAGCTCGTCGCAGGCGAGGTAGAGCACGCAGTCAGGCTTGGGCTCCTTGCCGAACGGGTACGTGTTCTTGCCGAGATCGAGGGGGATGAACGCGTTGTTCTCGAGGTTGGCGAACGCCTTCTCGGGCAGGAGGCCCTCGCCGGCGACCTCGACCCGGATGCGCAGGGTGTCGACCTCGGTCTCGCCGGGATCCTCGGGGACGTCGGCCAGGCGGCCGCGCAGCCAGAGGCCCTCGATGTCGTGGACCGTGTACGGCTCGAAGGTGAGGGGGCCGAAGAACGCGACCTCGCCGCGATCGACCTCGATCGGGGCCTGGGTCATCTCCTTCCACCGCTCGCCGTTCCAGTACTCCCACTCGAGCATGCGGGCGAGATCGCGACCGCCTCGCTCGGGGCAGCCGATGAACACTCGCAAGAGCGCCGAGTCGCCGAGGTTGCCGAACCGCGGGTCCGACATGTACATGAAGCGCTCGACGCGCTGGGCGCCGCCGAACACCTCGAACGAGCCCTCCGACGCCAGGTTGACATAGCGCGAGTTGTCGGCGTAGGTGTCGTCGAAGTAGCTGATCGCGCGATCGAGCATCACGCTGGTGACGACGAGGTCGCGATCGGTCTCGAACGACACCGTCGAGTCGTCGCCGGACTGCGGGGTCGAGACCTGGCTGCCCTTCGGCACCTTCTGGCGGGCGGTGCCCTCGACCAGGGTGAACTGCAGGAGCGCCTTGGCGGCGCGCGGGGCCCGCAGCTTGATGCCGAGCAGGTTGAGGAACGCGACGTAGTTCTTCTCGGGGACCTGGTTGAGCCGGAAGATCAACAGGTCGGTCATCCACGCCGCGAGTTCGATCAGGGTGATGCCCGGATCGGACGGGTTGTGGTTGGTCCACTCCGGGGCGTACCGAGGGATGAGGCTGATCGCCTCATCGACGATGTCCTGGAATGCGCGGTCGTCGAGCTTCGGGGAAGGGATCATGTCGGGCTCGCTCGCCTTGGATGCGGTCGGGAATCGGCCGGGGGGAGTCGCCGGTGGGGCTGGCCGGCCGATGCGTCAGTACCGGGGTCGGTACCGAGGACTGGGAACGGGGGTGAGGATCGTGCGCGGGACGGGCTCGCCGATCAGGGCGCGGGCTCGTCAGGCTTCCGCAAGTAGAAGGGGTAGACCAGGTTGCGGACGTTGGTCTGGCCGGTGATGCGGTACGTGATCTGGATGTCGAGCCGGTTGGGCTCGTCGGCGTTGGGCCCGGCCTTGACCTCGAGGTTCTCGACGCGGGGCTCGTACTTGTACAGCGCTTCCTCGCAGTAGAACTCCGCGCGGGCGGCGGTGACGTAGTTGTTCGGGTCGAACATCAGGTCGTGGATCCGGCAGCCGAAGTCCTTGCGCTTGACGCGCTCGCCAGGTGCCGTCCCGAGAACGATGAAGATCGACTCGCGGACGTTCTCCTCGAGTTGCGACGCCGAGATGCCCCCGGTGAGGTTGATCGCAACCGGGAAGCGCCAGCCCTTGCCCAGATGCGCGCGATCGTCTGCCATCGGTGCTAGTCCCCCGTGGGTGGAGCCTGGGACGACACGGTCCGAGCCGGGTCGCCGAGGCGAGATGCGAACGTGGAGGTCATGAAGGGCCGCCGGACATCACCGAGTCGGCCTGGGTCGACGAAGCAGCGGGCCACGAACGCGGCCAGCTCGAGAGCTCAGGGCTGGAAGCGCCCCTGGATGAACTTGCCGCACTTGCTGCAGGAGATCCGCGTGGACCACTCCTGCTCCTCGACCAGCAGCGGTCGGTGACGGCAGTGAGGGCAGACGAGGTCGTTGGGACGGCCGGCCATGATCTGATCGAGCACGTCCTGCCACACGATCAGTTCTTCCTCGTCCACCGGGCGCTTCCTTTCGCGACACGGAATCCCCTCCGCGACGCGGGGCAATCCTATGGAACCATGTGGGTGCAGGTCAACGGCAGGGCCGGCCTTTCGCGGGCGCGAAGCCGGCGCAAGAACACACCTGCGACCAGTCGGCGGCCAAGCATGCGTCCCAGGCGTCCCAGCGGGTCCGGATTGCCGCACCCCCGGCGGGTGATCTCGGGCTCGGACTCGGTTTCGAGTTCGGTAGCGTTGACGGCGAGGCCGTCGGCGACGGGAACGCTGACGTCTCTCGCGTGATCACAAGTCGGCGCCCCCTTCGCGGGGCCGACCTGGGCGTTGACTTGCGTGGCCTTCGACGTTGACGGCGCCGGCGCCCGGGACATGGCCGCCACCCTTGTCGGCGTCACAGGCGGTGACGTCCACGGCGCCGGCACCGTCAACGACCAGGTCAACGACTACGTTTGTCGTCAACGAATCGCCAACCCCGCGGAATGCTCCGCGTACTTGTGCAGGATCGAGAGACGTTCACGTTCAACGTCCAGGGGCCCGGCCCCTGGCAGCCAGAACCTAGACCTTCTTGGTCGGATCCAGCTCGTCGACGATGTCATCGAGCTTGCCGCGGCCCGCCGCCGTCTTGTCCTCGGCCTCTTGCCTGGCTCGGTCGACCGCGGCGGTCGACGGATCGCTGGCGACCGACCGGGCGGTCTGCGCCTTGTCGACCGCGCCGCCGGTCCGTGAGTCGAACTCTTCCCGCGGGCGAGCCCGCAGGCTATCGGCCTCGCGCTGGGGCGTGTCGATCGTCGCCCGCGCCTCGCGGTAGTCCGACTCGCCGGCCAATCGCGCCGACTCGACCTGGCTCGGCGGGGTCTCGATCGTCGCCCGCGCCTCGCGGTAGTCCGACTCGCCCGCGGCCGCACCCGACTCCACGCCGCGCCGCGGCGCCTCGATCGTGGACCGGCCCTCCTGGTACTCCGACGACTGGTCGAAGGCCGAGACGTTGCGCTCGTGGCCGCGCAGCGTGCCCTCGCTCGAGCTCATCGTGTCGGTCACCGACGCGGTCGCCCGCGTACCGGCCGCCTGCGCGTCGGTGTTGCTGCCGATCTGGCCCTCGCCCCGGGCCACGCTGGCGTCGGCCCGCGACTGCGCGCCGGTCACCTTCGAGTCGACATCGGCGGTGCCGCCGAGGTCGCGCGAGGCCGCGCC
>JAYVSF010000420.1:0-8820 GCA_043775605.1 Myxococcales bacterium | reverse complement strand
TGACGGTCATGGCCGAGCTTCGACCGTATCCATTCGCGGCCCTGATCCGCCGGGCCTTCCGCGCGGGACTTCGGCGGGCCGCAGGTCGCCACCGTCGGCCACGTGACCTTCGCGCCCAACCTGGTCAACGTCATCCCCAACCAGGTCGTGATGACGATCGACCTGCGCAACACCGACGAGGGTGTCCTGCAGTGGGCCGAGCGCGACGTCGCCGCGTTCATCGACGAGACCGCCACCGCCGAGGGCGTGCAGGTGACCCGGCGGACGCTGGCCCGGTTCACGCCGGTGGCGTTTGATCCGGCGATGATCGATCGGGTCGAGCGGGTGGCGCGGGCCCACGGCCGGACGGTGAAGCGGATGCCGTCGGGCGCCGGCCACGACGCCCAGATGTTCGCGCCCCGCTGCCCGACCGCGATGATCTTCGTGCCCTCGGCCGGCGGCCTCAGCCACAACGTCCGCGAGTTCACCGAGCCCGCGCAGCTCATCGCCGGCGCCGACATCCTGCTCGACGTCGTCCGCGAGGTCGCCGGCGGGTGACCGCTCGTCGATGACCTGACCACGGTGGCGTACCGGCGACGCCAGCGTTAGGCTCCACGGGATGAGCTCCGCCCGCGGTCACCTGCGTCGCTTGCTGCCTGTGGTGTTGGTCCTCGCCGGCGGGTCCGGGGCGGCGTGGTCGGCGCCGAGGTCGGCGCACCCGTCCAAGGCGAAGGTGCCGTCGACGCCCGTGCCGACCGCGGGGTCGGCCGCCGACGCCGGCGTGGACCTCGTGGCCCAGGCCCGGCGGATGTATCGCGTCGCGGCCTGCGGCGGCACCGACCCCGTCCCCACCGGCAGCGACGCGACCGTGGTCGATGCCCACTGCCAGGCGCTCGGCCGGATCATCGCCGACTACCGCGCGCGCTACCTCGACCAGGCGACCGCGTTCCTGGCGACGGTCGTGCCCGCCGGGATCCCGACCACCGTCGTCTATCCGTTCGGCGGCGGCGACCTGGTGACCGCGCTGGCGACCTTCCCGGCCGCGACCGAGCTCACGACCATCTCGCTCGAGCCGGCCGGCGACGTCCGCGCGATCGACACGCTCGGCAAGGGCATGCTGGCCCGCACGCTGCGCGTCAATCGCACCAACATCGACCGCCTGTTCGGCGCGGCCTACAGCCGGACGGTCGACCTGCGGGCGCTCAAGCACCAGGCCTTGCCCGGCGAGCTGCTGTTCGAGCTGGTCGCGCTCGCCATCCACCACTACCAGCCGACCTCGCTGCGCTACTTCCACCTCGACCCCGACGGCAGCGTCCGCTACGTGACCGCCGCCGAGCTGGCGGCGAAGCGCGTGCCGCGCTCCACCTTCGACGACGTCGAGCTGGTGCTCCGGCCCGAGGGCGGCGGCCCGACCAAGGTCTTCCGCCACATCGCGTTCGACCTCGGCGACGGCGCGATGAAGGCGAACCCGGCGCTCCTCCGCTACCTCGAGGCCCGCGGCACGGTCACCGCGATGACCAAGGCGTCGAGCTACCTCTTGTCGCGCCACGACTTCTCGCGGATCCGCGACTACCTGCTCGGCCACATGGCGTGGATGATCTCGGACAGCACGGGCATCCAGCCCGAGGTCGCGGGCCCGGCCGGCTTCGAGCAGGTCCCGTACGGCACCTACGCCGGCGCGTTCCTGCTCGACGCGCGGGGTGCGCGCGACCTTGGCTTCCAGCAGCTGTGGCAGGACAGCCCGCACCGCGACCTCGGCTTCCGCTTCGGCTACCAGGACCGGCGCGACCACCCGCACCTGGTCATCACGCGGCGCCGGCCGGCGCCCTGACCGTCTACGGTGCGATCACCCGGTCACGAGCGGCACCTGGCCAGCCCGCGCGGGATCTCCGAAGTAGTCGATCAAGCAGGTCGCCAAGGTCCCGCGATTGACGACGGCCATCTTGCGGCCGAGGTACACCGGCTCGTCACCATCGATCGGATCCCAGCCCGTGTGGATCGCGATGACGCGCCAGTCGTCATCGAACACCGGTGCACCCGAGGAGCCGCCCATCGTGTCGGTGAAGTAGTAGAGCTGCTTGCTGTCGATATCGTAGACCGCGTTGTTGCGGAGGCCGACCTTCTTCGGCGCGTGATTTGGGTGCTGGACGATGTTGGCGACGAAGCCCAGCCCGAGCTTCGGCTTCGGCAGCGGCGACGTGCGGAACACGACCGGGGCCACGCTCAGCAGCGGGGATGCCAGGCGCAGGACCGCGACGTCGAGCCCGACGTGCGGCGCGCGACCGACGCGGGGGTCGTGGTGGTGGCGGCAGCTGGCAACTACTCGGCCTGGACGGTCTGGCCGGCGCGGTTCCCGGAGGTCATCGCGTGCGGGGCCTGCGACCACGATCTCCGGCGCTGGCGCTGGACCTCAGGTCGCGACCCGATCGACGTGTATGCGCCCGGCGCCGGGGTGTGGGTGGCCAACGCGGGCGACCCGGCGACGCTGGTGCGCCGGGGCAACGGCACCTCGTTCGCGGCCGCGGTCACCGCCGGTGCCGTCGCCACGTGGTTGTCGTTTCACGGCCGCGATCGGCTGCTGGCCCGCTTCGGACGGGCCGGCCTGGCAGCGGCCGCGCGCACGGCGCTCGTGGCCAGCGCCGCGCGATCCGCGATGGGGAGCGCCGTGCTCGATCTGCACGCGCTGCTCGAGCAGGCCTTGCCCGACGTCGATCCGCGCAGCTACTTCGGTCGCCTCGAATCGACCACCGATGTCATCGAGGACCCCGCCCCGGAGTTGCCGACGGGCGTGGCGGCGCCGTCGCCGGCGGTGGCGGCCGAGCTCGGCTTCTTCACGCAGCTTGGACAGCTGCGCGGCGGCGACTGGCGAGCGCTGGCCGAGACCCACGGCTCACCGCAGCTCAAGGCCGCGCTGGGGTGAACGCGCGGCGGCCCGTGTCGCAGCCGCGGCCCGGCGCAGTGATCAGAGGCTCGACACCGCGACCGGCGACAGGTGGGTGCGCGTCCCGCTCTTCGACGTGATCATCAGGTACACGGGATGATCGGCGGCGGTGGGGGCGGTCAAGGTGATCGTCAGTTGCAGCCGGGCGCGATCGTGGGCCATGGCCTGGTCGAGCGCGAAGGTCGCGGCGTCGAGGTCGCGGGCGCCGTGCGGCGCGAGCCGCGGGTCGATCGCTGGATCTTCTCGACCGACGGTGTGGGCTTCCCGGTGCCGACCGACGACGCGACCATCGCGGTCCCGGCGCGCAAGGCTTGGGTGACCTCGGGCGCGGTCAAGCACCCGGCCATGCTCGGGTTCGGGCCCGGGATCGAGCAGAACACCCACAAGGTCGGCGAGTGCGTCGATCTGCGCGAGCTGGTCCACGCGATCGCGTTCCTGGCCCGGTCTTGGTGGTCGCGCTCATCGTGGGAGCCTCGATGAGCGGCGCTCACTGACGGCGTGGTTCGAGGCCGTCGGCGACGGCGCGACCGTGGCGGGCGTCGGGCTGGCGCGTGGCGTCGGCGGCGCCGCCGATCGCGTCGGCCCCGTCGAGCCTTCGATCGCCAGCACGCCCATGTTGAGCAGCGCCTCGTACGCGACGAAGAGCCCGCTGAAGAAGAGGCTCCGGCCGACGTCTTTGATCGCGCAGTCGGGGCAGTCGTTGGGGTCGCCCACGGCCGCGGCTCCGACCGCGACCGCGCCCAGCCCGATGCCGACCATCGTCGCGGCCCCGCGCATCGTGCTGCAGCCGCTGATCACGGTCAGGCACACGACCGCGGCGATCCCCACGCGTCCCATGGCGCGAACATCGCACGCCGTGCCTGCCTCCGGGCCGCGACATCGAGCGGCAGGCGCGCCGATCCGGGATAGGCTCGCCGCGCATGACCTCACGCTTCCAGCACCTCGTCGACACCGCCGGGCTCCGGGTCGAGTTCCCGACCGCGGTCACCGCCGAGGTCACCGCCTACCTCCGCGAGCCCGGCATCGCCGATCCCGCGCTCGTCGATCGCACCGACCTGCCGTTCTGCACCATCGACGGCCCCGGCACCCGCGACCTCGATCAGGCGATCTGGGCGGCGGCCACCAAGGACGGCTTCCACCTCCGCTATGCCATCGCCGACGCCTCGTACTACGTGCGGCCGGGCACCGCGCTGTTCGCCAAGGCCCTGGCCCGCGGCGCCAGCTACTACCTGCCCGGGCTGTCGACCCCGATGCTGCCGCGCGAGTTCTCCGAGGGCCTGGTGTCGATCGGGCCGCGGGTCGATCGCCGCGCGCTCATCTTCGACATCCACTTCGATGGCCACGGTACCGTCACCGACTTCCGGCTCGAGCGGGCCCGGGTCCGTAGCCGGGCCAAGCTCACCTTCGACGAGGTCCAGGCCTACGTCGAGGACAAGGGCCCGATGCCCGGCGGCCGCGAGGCCGGGCGCGACCTCGGGCCGGCGCTCCGGGCCATCTCGAAGCTCGGTGCCTTGCGCTGCGTCCACGAGGATCGCAAGCAGATGGTCCGCTACCGGCGGATCGAGGCCTCGGTCAGGTTCGGGCCCGATGGCGAGCTGATCATCGGCACCGCGCCGCGCCCGGCGATCGAGCTGGCCAACGAGCAGATCAGCATCCTTTGCAACGCGCTCGGCGCCCGCTACCTCTTGGGCGGCCCGCCCGAGCTGGTCCAGCCGATCTACCGGGTCCACGCCCCGCCCGACGAGGAGAAGGTCGCGGGCTTCGAGCGCCTGGTCCACCGGGTGGCGGCCAGCCGCGATCTGCCCGACGAGCCGTGGATCTATCGCCAGGCCGCCGACATGGGCCTGGCTGGTTACCTCGAGTCGCTGCCGACCCAGGGCATGGCCGGCCGGCTGGCCCGCGCGCTCCACCGCCAGGCCATGTTGCTCAACGGGCGGTCGATGTTCGACGCCGAGCCGCATGGCCACTTCGGGGTCGGCGAGCAGGTCTACTCGCGGTTCACCGCGCCGATGCGCGAGATCGTCGGCGTGCAGTGCCACGCCCAGGCCATCGACCGCATGCTCGGCTCCTCGCCGCGGACCCGGGCCGAGGACGAGGCGATCCGGCTGCAGGTGATCGACGCCGCCAACCGCAGCAAGGACACCCAGCGCCTGCTGAGCCGCGACCTCGACGCGATGATCATCGCCGCGGTGCTGGCGCCGGATCTGGCGTTGCCGCGCGAGCAACGCCCGACCCGGACCGCGACCGTGGTCGGCTTCGCGCCGGCCAAGATCTACGTGGTCCTCGATGATCCGCCGCTCGATCTGCGGGTCTCGCTCTTCGCGCAGGGCAAGCAGGAGGGCGGCGCCTGGCTGGTCGTCACCGACGACGGCACCCGCCTGGCCCGCCAGTCCGACGACGCGACCATCGTCCGGCTCGGCGACCTCGTTCGGGTCCGCGCCGAGGCGACCGCCGTCGTGGTCACCGACGTCGCGGTGCCGCTGCACGAGCTCGGCAACGCGCTCATCGATCGCGCCAGCGCGGCCATCCGCGAGTGGCTCCCGCGCTTCCGCGCCGCCCACCCGCAGCCGCCGTACGCCATCGCGCTGGTCACCGACGCCGGGGCCCGCTCGATCCGCCCGGCCGCGTCGACGCCCGCCGACCTCGTCGCCGCGCTCGCCGACGATCCCAAGGCGCCACCGGCGGTGGTCAACTCCTACCGCTGGTCGACCAACGAGTGGCCCAACGACGACGCCGCCGGCCCGGCCTTCGACGAGCTCACCGCCTTCGTCCGCGCCCAGGCCGACCTCCACGGCGACGAGCTCCCCGCCTTCCGCGCCGTCGTCCACGAGTCGATGATCGCCGCGCTCGAGGACGCCGCCACCCACGGCGCCTTCGACGACCTCACGGTGGCGCTGTTCGCCACCATCGCCGACACCGCCCTCGATCGCCCCGGCCCCGGCCCCGCGCTCATCCGTGCCTCCGCCGCCCGCCTCGACCACCGCGGCGAGGCCGACGCTCTGCTCGCGATCCTCGCCCGCTGATTCGCGTGGCCGGTCGGCCTGCTATCGTGACCCTGTGACGCCGAGCGACACCCACCCGGCCATGGCCACTGCGGTGCGGGTCAGCCAGGTGATGGCCTCGGCCTCCGCCACGTCGCGCGACCAAGAACCAGGGTCGGACGCGTGAGGCGAATGGAACTAGCGGGCCATCATGGCGGCGAACTTGGCGTTCAGTGACGGGTCGGCGGCGAGCTTCTGGCCCCAGGCGGTGGCGACGCCGGCGTAGCCCATCATGTCGAGTCCGTACTTGCCGAGCGCGCCCATCATGTTGCCAGTCTGCATGCCCTTCATCAGGCCGACGTAGTCAGAGAGCTTGGGGACCTTCTGGCCGGGGAAGACGGTCGGATCGGGATCGCCGCCGCCGCCGGTCGCGATCTGCTGCGCGGCCTGCTGGGCCTTCTGCATCTCCTCGGCCTGATCGAACTTCTTGGCCTCGATCTGACAGCTGTGCACGGTCGACACGCCGACCTTGTTGTCGAAGATGCGCTCCTTGTGATCCTCGAGGTGCTGCTTGGTGACAGGGTCGAGGTCGGGCAGCGTGAGCCAGCTGGCGACCAGCGGCAGCTCCCAGCAGCAGTAGCCCTCGGGCGGGATCTGGGCCCGCAGCCAGGTGAACGCCTGGATGACCTCGGCGCGGATCGCGGCGTCGGTGCGGGCCAGGTGCGCGAGCGCGATGATCGCCGCGCTGGTGGTCCAGTCGGTGGGCCCGTAGAGCAGGCCATACAGCGCCTGCTGGCGCGGGCTGCCGGCCCAGCCTGGACCCATCTGCGCGATCACCAGCGCGCACGCCACCTGCGCCCGCTGCACCCACGGCAGCACCTTCCACGACGAGCCCGGCGGCTTCGGCGGGAACACCATCGTCGCCAGGACGTCGCGGACCGCGCCAGCGCCGCCGAGCTTCTGCGCGACCCGCTCGGCCGCCGGCCACCACAGGTCGAGGGCGAACGGCTCGCCGGCCAGGTTGTGGATCTCGCGCACCACCGTCGGGTTGGGCCGCGGCACGTTGGGCTTGGGCTGACCGCCGTCCCAGGTCCACAGCGCGAACGGCACCTGGGTCTTGGCCACCCGCGGGTCCGGCTGCTGGACCTTGCGGACCTGGTAGTCGAAGCCGACCTGCAGGCCCCACATCTCCATCTGCAACCAGAAGCCGCCGACCACGCTCGGCGACTCGACGTGCGACATCTCCAGCTTCACCGTCGAGCCGAAGTGCTTGGCCGGGTTGTAGAACATCTCTTGCAGGATGTCGTCGAGGGCGTTGGCCGAGGCGTCGGCCGGGTGGGGCAGGCGGTTGACGTACAGCGCCGGCGGATCGATCAGGTCGCACAGCTCGCGGGCCCGGCGATTGGGCTTGTCACCCTCGGTCAGGCGGATCAGCGCGACGCGGTGGTTGAGATCGCGCGGGTTCTGCTTGTAGCGGACGTAGTACGACGACGCCTTGGCCCAGGGCTGGTCGGCCTCCTTCTTCATCGCCAGGTCGTACTCGCGCAGGGCCTCGTCGTAGCGCGTCAGCTCGAGGTACATGTCGCCGAGATCGAGGTGAGCGCTGACGTCGTCCTTGTCGTGGTCGAGCGCCTTCCGGAACCACTTGGCGGCGTCGTCGAACTTCTTGCCGTCCTTGAGCGCGTTGGCGACGCCGATCGCCGAGTTCCACGACGGATCGACCTTGTAGGCCTGCTGGGCCAGGGCCAGCGCGTCGTCGGCGCTGCCGAGCCGGCGGGCGACCAGCGAGCTGCCGAACCACAGCATGCCCTCGCCGGGGTGGACGCTGCGGATGCCGGCCAGGATGCGCGCGCCCGACTCGAGCGTCGGCAGCCGCGGGTCGTCCTTGGCGGTCGGCACCGGGCACGACCCGGCGATCTTGAGGATGTCGACCGCGATGCCGCTCATCAGCGACTCCAGTGTCAACGACTGCAGGATGCCGGGCTGCGACAGCCACCACTCGCACCACAGCATGTACGGGATGTCGGGCCGGACCTCGGCGACGTCGGTGATGAGGTCGAGGGCCTCGTCCCACTGCCGCATCCAGGCCAGGATGTAGGCCTTGTTGGCGGCGTCGATGAAGCTGGGGTTCTCGCCGACCTCGGCGAGCTTCATCGGGTCGGGGGCCGCGCCGATGACCTGGTTGAGCAGGGCCATCCACTCGGGGTGCATCGGGTTGTGCGCCAGCGCGCAGCCGACGTGGTGGAGCGCGTGGGGCAGGTCACCCGTCGCCAGCGCCTGGCGTGCGGTGGCGATCTCCTGCTCGGGCGTCGGGTCCGGTGCTTCGGCCATGGCCCGAGGATGGAGGATGGCGGCGCGCCGATGTGACTCCCGGACCGCGAAAATCGCCGCAGGTGGCCGCGGTCACCATCGCTGGCGGGCCGGGCGGTCCTGGGCGATGGTGCGTTGATGAGGATCGCTGTCGGGGTGCTGCTGGTGGTCGCGAGTGGGTGCAAGCAGCCGGCGCGTCAGCACAAGCCGGCGGTCATGCACGAACCGCAGGCCGCGGTGGTGCTCACGCCCGACGACTTCGCGCCCGGGGCCGGACGTGGACCGGCGGCTGCGCCCGCGGTCGAGGCTGCGCCTGCCGCCGAGCCTGCGCCGTGCCAGGTCCACGATGTCGAGCTGGTCTACACCGTCGATCACGACGCCAACCTCGCCAGCTTCGATCCGCGCAAGCTGCCCGGCGATCCGTTCCACGTCGTCGGCAAGCTCGGCTGCGACCCGGCCAGTCATCCGTTCTCGATGGCGGTCGATCGCGAGGGCGTGGCCTGGGTGCTGTACGCGTCGGGCGCCGTCTACCGGGTGTCGATCCTCGACGCCCGCTGCTCGCCGGCGGTCTACCGCTACGACGGCAGCGGGCCGCAGGTCTTCGGCATG
>JAYVSF010000419.1:0-15595 GCA_043775605.1 Myxococcales bacterium | reverse complement strand
CCTGGTCTTCATCCTCTACGCCGAGGATCGCGAGCTCTTGCCGACCTCGCACCCGACCTACGCTCGCAGCCTGAGCCTGGGCCAGCTCTTCGAGGACCTGCAGCGCGATCAGGGCGCGTTCCCCGACACGATGAGCCGCCGCTTCGGGGCGTGGTCGCGCTTGCTCGCGCTGTTCCGCACGATCCACGACGGCGTCGAGCACGGCAACCTGCACATCCCGCGGCGGCGCGGCGAGCTGTTCGATCCGGCGCGCTTCCCGTTCCTCGAGAGCTGGGCCCCGCCGGGCGCCGCGAGCCCGGGCGAGGGCGCGGACCTGTCGGCGGTCGGTGTGCCGACCATCGACGACGAGACGGTGTACCGGGTGCTCGAGCGGCTGCTGCTCCTCGAGGGCCAGCGGCTGTCATACAAGGTGCTGAGCGTCGAGCAGATCGGCTCGGTATACGAGGCGCTGATGGGCTACGGCGTGACGCTGCTCGCCGCGCCGGCGGTGTGCTGCCGGCACAAGTCGCTGCAGACCGGCAGCACCGGCGGGGTGTGGATCGAGGCCGGGCCGATCCTCGACGAGTCGCCGGCCGGGCGCGGCAAGTTCCTGACCCGCGCCTACGACGTCGTGAAGGGCGACGCGACCAAGATCGCAGCCGAGCTGAAGGCGGCGAAGGACGAGGCGACCGTGCTGGCCGCGCTCGATCGGATCGGCGTGCGCAAGGTACTTCGCCGCGGCGCCGGAGCGCTGGTGCTGCAGCCCGGCGAGGAACGACGGCGGACCAGCTCGCACTACACGCCGCGCACGCTGTCGGAGCCGATCGTGCGGCGCACGCTCGAGCCGCTGCTGATGGCGATGAGTGACAAGGGCGAGCCGTCGTCGCGGCAGCTCTTGAGCCTCAAGATCTGCGATCCGGCGATGGGCTCGGGGGCGTTCCTGGTGGCGGCCTGCCGTTTCCTCGGCGACCACGTGGTCGCGGCCTGGGAGCGCGAGGGCCAGACCGACAAGATCGCGTCGGCGCGGGAAGACGTGGTCAATCACGCGCGCCGGCTGGTGGCCCAGACCTGCATGTACGGCGTCGACAAGAACCCGTTCGCGGTCAGCCTGGCCAAGCTGGCCCTGTGGCTCGAGACCCTCGCGAAGGACGAGCCGTTCACCTTCGTCGACCACGCGCTGCGCCACGGCGACTCGCTGGTCGGCCTGTCGTTCGAGCAGCTCCAGGCCTTCCACTGGGCGCCGACCGCGCAGCTCGAGTTCATCGAGCAAGAGCTGGCCTCGTGCATCGCCGAGTCGCTGGCGCTGCGCCAGCAGATCCTCGACCTGGCCGGCGACTCGTCGCCGGGCGTGACCCGGCTCAAGGAGCAGCTCCTGTGGGACGCCAACGACGCCCAGGAGCGCCTCCGCATCATCGGCGACCTGGTGGTCGGCGCGTTCTTCGAGAAGCCCAAGAAGGAGCGCGAGTCCGAGCGCAAGGCCCGCCTCGACGTCGTCCGCACCTGGCTCGCCTCCGGCGGCGACGTGCCCGCCGACCTCCGCGACGCCCGCGATCGAATCCGCCGCCGCCTCGCTCCATTTCACTGGCCTCTCGAGTTCCCCGAGGTCTTCCACGGCGCCCGCCCCGATCCTCTCGCCGCCGACGCCACCCCCGGCGCCGCCCTGATGGACGCCTTCCTCGGCAATCCGCCATTTGCCGGCAAGAACAGCATCACCCACGCCGGCGGCCCGGAGTACCTCGACTGGCTCAAGGCCCTCCACGAAGGTAGCCACGGCAACGCCGACCTCAGCGCCCACTTCTTCCGTCGGGCCGATGCGCTGCTCGGCGCGCACGGCACCATCGGCCTCATCGCCACCAACACGATCGCCCAGGGTGACACACGCGCGTCGGCACTCCAGCCGCTGGTCGCGAAGGGCCACGTCATCTACGACGCGACGCGGTCCATGCTGTGGCCCGGCGAGGCCTCCGTGGCAGTCTCGGTGGTGCACTTGGCGAAGGGGCGAGCAGCGCAACACATCGGCGCCAAGCGCCTCGCAGGCGTTGAGGTCGGCGAAGTCAGCAGCCGTTTGCGCGCGAAGCCTGAGAGGCCGGATCCGGTGGCGTTGAAGGCAAACGCGGAACTGGCATTCGTTGGAACATACGTTCTCGGGACGGGCTTTGTCATGACTCTGGAGGAGCGGGACGACCTCGTGCGTCGCAGTCCGAGGAACTCCGACAGACTCAGCCCGTATCTCGGCGGCAAGGAAGTGAACTCAAGCCCTACTCAGGACTTCGAGCGCTACGTCATCAACTTCGGCGACGTTGAACTCGACGAGGCTATGCGCTGGCCAGACTTGCTAGCGATTGTTCGCGAGACGGTGAAACCAGAACGGGACAGGAACAAGCGGGACGTTCGTCGCAAGTACTGGTGGCGGTTTGGCGAGACTACGCCTGCACTCTATGCCGCCATCATCGGCAAGGTGCGCAGCTTGGTGACAGGCATCGTCTCAAAGCACCTGATGTTTTCGTTTCAGCCGCCTGGTCGGGTCTTCTCGAAGAACCTCTACGTTTTTCCACTCGAATCGTACGCTCAGTTCTCACTCCTCCAGTCGCGCGCTCACGACGCCTGGTCCCGCCTCATTTCATCGACGCTAGAGGAGCGACTCAACTACTCCGCGTCGGACTGCTTCGAGACGTTCGCGTTTCCGCCCGACTCGGGCTCCACCGAGTGGGGCGAGCTTGAGCGCGTCGGACGTGGCCTCTACGAAACGCGCGCGGCGCTCATGGTCGAGCGCAACCAAGGGCTCACGACGACCTACAACCAGCTAAAGCATCCCGAGGTCACCGATCCGGAGATCGAGTCGCTGCGCCGGCTCCACATCGAGATGGATCGCGCGGTCCTCGCGGCCTACGGCTGGCAGGACATCCCGGTCCCGCCGTACACCAACCCGGTGACCGACGCGGAGTGGAAAGCGAAGGAGGCGTTCGAGGACGAGGTCATCGACCGGCTGTTCGCGCTCAACGCCGAGCGCGCGGCCGAGGAGAAGCTGCTCGGCGCCGGCACGCCCGGCGGCAAGGCCGGCGCCCCGAAGGGACTGAAGAAGGCGGGCAAGCAGGCGGCCGCGGCCCAGCTCTCCCTCACCGACACTGCGCCCGCGCCCGCGCCGCCGCCACCGAAGCGCGGCCGGCCACCGAAGCGCACGTCATGACCAAGAAGCGCGACTCGATCGCCTATACCTCGCCGTAGCCGGGCCCGATGAGCTCTGGCACCTGCACCTACCAGCGTCTGGCAGCAGGAGCGCTGCCCGACCCCGGCCGACCAGTGCCCCTTCGTCGAGGACCACCACGACCGGGGGAGGAGGAGGCGGCGGAGGCCCCTGGCCGCCGGCACGTCGCCCGCCCAACGGTCCCGCGCCCGATCCGATTCGGTGACCCCACCCGGATCCCATACGCCGGCCCGTTACACGCACGACGCCAACTCGTTGGGGCCGGGGCGAGGTAACAACCCGCCGAAGAAGTAGATGCCACCTTTTGCCGGGTGTGGCGCATCCTGGGATTTGGACCACGCACGTTCGCGATCCTAGGATGGTCAGCATGCTGCTTGGAGTGACGGACGTTGATGGTCTTCGGCGGGCTGCGACGGTGCCGTCCTTGTCGAGCAAGCCGGAGATCACGCTCGCAGCGGCAGCCGAGCTGGCATGCACGGTGGTGCATCGGCGCGCAGCAGGGGAGACCGCCCTCGGAGACGCTGCCGCAGGTTGGTTTCGCGGCCTCGCGCCGTGGCACGCGATGGTCGCCTGGCTCGTCGATGGCCAGCGCCCCGCCGCCGTCGGCGACTGGTCCGCGCCGGTCTTCGAGATGTGGGCGATCGAGGTCGACGACGACATCGTCGGCACCGAGTGGGGCCTCTACCAGCAGCGCTTCAAGCGGTCGGCGGAGGCGCACGGCTTCTCCTCGAAGCTCGGCGCGGCGCTCTCGATGGCGATGGGCGAGATGGCCGACAACATCGTGTCGCACGCCGATGGCGGCCGCGGGTTCGCGGCCTTCCAGTTCGCCAACAAGCAGGTCGCGTGGACGGTCGTCGACGTCGGGCGCGGCGTGCTCGCAAGCCTGCGGTCGAGCCCGCGATGGCAGTCCCGCCTATCGAGCGCGCAAGATGCGCTGCTTGCCGTCTGGCGGGACCAAGCGTCAAGCCGTCCCGATCACCCGAAGGGCACCGGCTTCCGCCAGGTCGAGAAGTCGCTCGCCGCCTTGAACGGCCAGCTCCGCTTCCGCACGGACGACGCGGTGCTCGAGCTCTCGGGCACCACGGGGGCGCTGCAGCCGACCTACCGATCGAGCCCTGACATGCGCGGGCTCCAGATCGCCGTAGGCTGCGCGCTCGAGACGCCCAGCGCTTTTCCGTTAACTGACCAATATTAAAAGAACTTTTCCACCGAGTTCGGTGGTTCAGATTCAAATCCGCGTCTGAATTGTCAGATGGGGCCCGTAAGGTCCTCGGGATGCTTCGGCGCTTCCGCATTCACGACCAATGGCCCCATAACCTCGCCGCCGGTGCCTCGCTCGGCGCGCGCCACGTCGAACTGCTCCTCCAGCAGGTGCCGCTCGAGCCGTTCGCGACCACGACGGTGGTCATCGACTTCGACGGTATCGAGGGCGCGACGGGGAGCTACCTGAAGGCCTTCGTCGTGCACCTCATCCGTTGCCGGCAGGTGGCGCTCGATCCGAAGGAGGAGACGCCGCCGGACGCTCGCAGCTTCGAGCTGTTCGTCGAACACCTCAGCGAAGACGTGGCAACGGACCTACGCGGCGTCCTCGTCGAAGCCGGCGTCGCATGTCTCGAGGCCCTGGAGTGGGATGCGAGCCGTGTTCGCCGCGCCCGTGTCCACGGCGACCTCGACCCGGCTGTCGACCAGGCGCTCAAGTCGCTTGTCGCGGCGCGCGCGGCGACGGCCGCGCACCTCGGCGCCGCCCACCGGAAGATCGGCGTTACCGCCTGGCACTACCGCCTCGGCGTGCTCTTGAAGCTCGGTCTCGCGCGACGGGTCAAGTCCGAACGGTCATGGGTCTACGAGCCCGCGGCCATGGAGGTCTCGTATGGGTGAACGAATGAAGAGTACCGTGGCCGCGGCGTACACGGCGTACCAGTGCCGTGCCCACGACGACGAGCTCAAGCAGGCGACCCTGTTCTCGCGGACGGAGGGCGTCCTCGCGCGGACCTTCGCCGCGATCGCGACGCGCCCTTGTCCTGAACTCGTGAAGAAGAAGGTGCTCGTCATTCCGGGCGGGGGCGGCGTGGCACTGCTGCACGGCAACGAGCAGATCGCCTGGGTCGCGGCGGGCGATGCCGGTTGGCTCGCCCAGGCCATCGCGGCGGATCCGCTCTGCGCGGGTATGGCCGTCGCGGTGATCGAGGAGGCGTCGTCCATCACGCCGGAACTGGTGCTCCGGCTCATCGATCACTCGAAGGACGACGGGGAGGACGACGACGAATGAAGGTCCCTTGCAGCAAGTGCGCTTCTCGGGCGGCGTGCGGCGGCCTCGACGAGTTTCAGGTGCTGGTGAACTGCCACCCGCACTCGGCCGAGGTCTGCAGAGCCCGCGGCTGGACGTGCTTGGTCTGCGACCCTGTGCGCTACGTACAACGGATGGGAGCCGCCAAGCTGCGCGCTTCGGAGATTCTGCCGGTCCGCTCGCCTGACACGACGCTGCCGGCGTACCTCGGCCTCATCCAGCACGCGGACAACTGGTCGGGCGCGATGCCCTTCCCGATCGTCGCGCTCTCGACGCGGGCCGTCCTCGGCGGTCGGGGCGCGAGGTACGGCGTGCGGTTTAAGAGCCGAGAATCGCTCCTCGCCCACTTCGGCCTGAGGGCCGACGTCGGCATCCTGCTCGTCTCGGTCGCGCAAGACCGTCACTTGGAACGGTACTGGCGGTGGGGGAAGGCGAACGGCATCCCCGAACAGCTTGCGGCGCTCGGTGTCACGGGCATCACCGTGCCCAACTATTCCTTCTTCACGGACGCGCCGAAGTACGAGCACGCGTACAACCTGCTCCGCCACCACGCGACCGCCTACGAGTTCGCGAACGCGGGCATCTCCGTCGTGCCGCACCTCCAAGCGCTGACGGAGGGTGACCTCCGAAATTGGCGCGAGTGGCTCAGGGCGCACCCGCACGTGCGTCATATCTGCCGCGAGTTCCAATGCGGCAATCGGGGCGGGCAGGTCGACGAGCTGGCCCGCTTGCAGGACGACATCGGCCGAGAGCTGCATCCGATTATCGTCGGAGGTGGTCGGTACGCCCAGCGTGTCTTCCGCCGCTTCCGCCGCGCGACGCTCGTCGACTCGACGCCGTTCTTCAAGGCGATGAACCGCTTCCGATACGTCGACCTCGGATCGAGGCTGGACGAGGTGAAGCAGCCGTTCGCCGACAGGGGCGAGATCGGCGCGATGTTGCGGCACAATCTCGCGACCTACGGCGCGTTCTTCACGCGACCGCTGGCCGAGCACCTGGAGATCGCCGACCTCCTCGAGCACGCGGTCTACGCCGCTGACGCGGTTCGGCAGCAGAAGCAGAGCGGCCTGTGGATGCCCGCGACCGTCGGAACGCCGCCAGTGCGAGCGCCGCAGGCCGACGGACCGCAGCTGTCGTTCAAGTTCGATGTGGTGCCCCGCCTCATCCACCTGCCCGTCGTCGGGTCGAGCCTCGCCGATCTGACCGCATCGTACGCACTGGAGTGATGTCATGAGCACCCCCAAGCGCCGCCGACGTACCGCAGAGGCCAAGCCTCGCCCTCGTAGCCGGGTCATCGCCCGTCGGGACCCGGAACAGGCGCGCGCCATCTTGGTCATCCAGTTCGATTCCGAGCAGCTCGAGCGGGATGGGTTGGACCTGACCCCTTTCGTCGGGGCCGCGTCGCTGGCGGCCGACGTTGTGCTCGTGCGTGCGACGACCCTCGACGACCTGCTTCAGCAGCTCGCGGGCGTCCATGGCTGCACGTTCGACGTGGTCGCCACGATCGGGCACAGCAACGCCCGGGGCATCCGCATCGCGCCCGACCAGTTCATCGGCTGGGACGCGTACGCCGAGTATCTCAAGCCGTTCGGACCTCGACGGCTCGCGATTGTGGGGTGCCTCGCAGGCCAGTACCCGTCGACAGCGAGCGTCTTCGCGGGCCTGCGGACTCTCCGGCGCATCTACGCGCCACCGGCGCTCGCGAACCGTACGCTCGCCTCGGGCATGGTGCTCTCGTTGCCGTACCTCTTGGACCACAGGATCCCGGATCGTGATCTCCTGCGATTCGTTCAGGCTGGCTTTGCGCTGGCTGGGCGGCAGGTCTGGGAGTGGCGGCGAACGGACTGGGAGCGCGACAAGGGCAACGTCCTGGCACCGATCAGGCACGAACTTCTCCGTCGAGCCAGCAACGAACTCATCGCTTGGTTGGCAGGAAAGCGGAGAGCGTAGGGAACTCTGGCAACGTTCGTGTTTTGGCTCGGCGCCGGCGTCCCGGCGGCAAGCCCGGTTCGCTTGTCAGTTCCCTGTCGACCGTTCGTCTGATAAGCTCCCCCGATGAACGACCCGTCGGCTCTGCCGCAAAACCTTCGCCGGTTGCGGGACGCCAAGAAGCTCAGCCAAGCCCAGGTCGCGGAGCTGGCGAAGCTGAGCCGGATCGCGTACGGCAATATCGAGACGGGTTCCTCCAGTCCCAAGGTCGATACGCTGATGCGGATCGCCGCCGCCCTCGACGTCAGGCTGCAGGATCTGCTGGCCCCCGTCCGCGTGCTGCGCGCGGTTCGGTTCCGGGCGGCGAAGAAGATGACTTCGCGCGAGCAGCTCCTCGCGGGCGTGGCGCGCTGGCTCGACGACTACAACGAGCTCGAGACCATGCTCGCCAGCCCGCGGCGGTATCTCCCGGCCTTGGCGAAGGTTGCCAAGGACTTCGGCCGCGTCGCGGGCGTCCACCGTGCCCAGGAGGCCGCCGTCGCCGCCCGGAAGGTGCTCAGCCTCGGCAGCGGCGAAACGATTCGCGACATCTGCGGGCTCTTCGAGGATCGGTGCGGCATCAAGGTGTATCCCCTGCCGCTCGCGTCAGAAGGGTTCTTCGGTCTGTCGATCGGCAAGGCCGATGGCGGCCCGGCCATCGTCGTCAACGTGTGGGACCGGATCTCGGTGGAGCGATGGATCTTCACCGCGGCCCACGAACTCGGACACCTCCTGCTCCATCTCGACTCCTATGACGTCGACCGCGCCGATGAAGACGACGACCAGGAGCGCGAGGCCGACCGTTTCGCCAGCCAGTTCCTAATGCCGCCTGACGTGTTCGGGAAGGAGTGGGACGAGGCCCGCGGCCTGCCGTTCCTCGAGCGCGTGTTCAAGGTGAAGCGGATCTTCCGGGTCAGCTACGCCACCGTGCTGTATCGCCTGAGCGAGCGACCCGAGTACGGCCAGAAGGTCTGGGGATGGTTCCAGGGCGCCCACAAGCAGCAGTTCGAACGCACCCTCCCGAAGCGCGAGGAGCCCGCCCCGCTACCCCCCAAGGCGTTTCGTCTCGGCGCCGCCGGGGGCCCGGCCGCCGACGAGCCCAAGCGGCTGAGCGAGGATGACTTCGTCGAGGATCGGCTCCGGCGACTGGTGCGCCAGGCCATGGACGAGCAGAAGATCTCACTTGGCCGCGCCGCGGAGATCCTCGACCTGGACCTGCGCGCGATGCGCGCGCTCGCGGCTGCCTGGGTGGAGTGACGACAGATGGGCGGGCGGCGGCAGGCCTTGTTGCTGATGGACGCGAACGTCCTGATCGACTTCCTCGACAGCGACCCGTCGGTCTTGCGGCTGGTCTCGAGCCACGTCGGCCAGGTCCACGTCCCCACACCGATCCTGCAGGACGAGATCTTGCTGGCGAATGACGTCGACTGGACCGAGCTTGGCGTCGTCGCGGTCGAGCCGTCGTTCGATCTCGTTCGTGAGGCGGCGAGACCACGCCCCGGTCTCGCCTTCTGCGACGTGCTGTGCCTGCTCCTCGCGCAAGAGAGCGGGTGGGCCTGCGTCACCAACGACCGCAAGCTCCGCCGCGCGTGCGCCGAGGTCGAGGTGCAGACGGTGTGGGGGCTCGAGCTGGTGGCCTGGCTCGTCGAGGCGGAGGCACTGCCGGCGGCGGCGGCCGAGCAGATCGCCGCGACGATCCAGGCCGCGAACCCGGGGTACGTCACCAGCGCCGTCATGCGGCGCTTTGAGCTGCGCGTTCGGGCTGTTCGGCCCGGCCCCCGACGGCGCTGATCATGGTGTGAGCCCCTCCTGGATGGCGCGACCCGGACCAGGTCGCGACTTGTCATCTCGACAGACGCCGTCGTCATGATAAGCATGAAGGCATGACCACCACCGACGTTCGCGAGTCCAGCCACGAGCCCCCGCACCCCGACCACGGCCCCGACGTGATCATCGACGTCAACGGCGTCAAGCTCTCGATTCACCGCGGTCACCAGACCGTGGTCCAGATCAAGACGATCGCCGGCGTCAACCTGGCCGAGGTGCTGGAGCAGATCATCGGCGGCCAGCTGACTCCCTTGCCCGACGACGGCGCGGTGACGATCAAGGGCGGCGAGCAGTTTGTTTCCCACGTCCGGTCGGGCGCAGGGTCGTGAGGCCGCCGTGTTCCCGGCCGACCAAATCGATGAGCTGCGGTCGCTCTGCGAGGGCGTAGCGGCGTGCGAGGAGGCGAGCGTCACGTATCTTCGCCTGGCCAAGCTGGCGCTCCCTGCGGGCACCACGCCGGACCGTGTCGACGCGCTGCTCTGTCCCACCCCGCGTGACGGCTACTCGTCGCGGCTGTTCTTCGCGCTGTTGCTCGCCTCGCCCTTTCCTCGCAACTGGAATGCCAGCAACGTCCGGATCGTCGACGCCAACTGGCATGCCTACTCGTGGAAGATCGACGCGCCCGGACCGTTTCGCCTGGCGCAGCTCGTGTCGATGCACCTCGATGGGCTCCGGAGGGCATCGTGACCATCACCTTGCGAATCCTGCGCCGGTTCCGCGATGAGATCGCCGCCGATCTGCACCGTGGCCATGCGTTCGCCGCGGAACGCGTGGGCTTCGTGCTCGCTCGGTGGAGTCGCGCCGGTGACCATCTGGTGGTCCTGCCGTACGAGTACCTGCCGGTGGCCGACGAGCACTACGTCGACGACCCGACCGTTGGCTTTCGGATCGACGAGCGGGCGATCCGCGCGGCGTTGCAGGCGACGCTCGATGCTCGGGCGGGCTGCCTGCACGTGCACGCTCACGACCCGGTGATGCCGTACTTTGGGGCGCTCGACCTCGTCGAGCAGCGGGCGCTGATGCCTAGCTTCGTCGGTGTCGCGCGGGACGCACCGCACGGCGCCCTGCTCCTGACTGGCGACGCGATCGCCACGCGGATCTGGGTCCCAGGTGGTCCAGCACAGATCAAGGCCGACCGCGTGATGATCGTTGGACACCCGCTCGCCATTCAGCAGGAGCCCGCATGAGCGACCGGTACTCTCGCCAATCGTTCCTCGGGCCGAGCTCGGACCGGCAACTCGCCGAGGTCATCATGGGCGTCGTCGGCCTCGGGGGCGGCGGCTCGCAGATCGTCCAGCAACTCGGGCACCTGGGCGTGAAGCACTACGTCCTGTTCGACCACGACGTGGTCGAGGACTCGAACCTGAACCGGCTGATCGGAGCCACCACCGCCGATGCCCGGCGCGGCGTAGACAAGGTCGAGGTCGCGACCCGTCTGCTGCACGGGCTCCTCGATGACGCGTCGATCGCCGCCCACCGCTGCCGCTGGCAGGACGCCGCCGCGGCGCTCCAGCGATGCGACCTGGTCTTCGGGTGCGTCGACTCGTTCACCGAGCGTGACCAGCTCGAGAGCGCGTGCCGGCGATCTCTGATCCCGCTGATCGACATCGGCCTCGATGTGGTCGCGGTCGACGGCGCGGCACCGTTCCTGGCTGGCCAGGTCATCGTGTCGATGCCGGGCGGCCCCTGTATGCGGTGCCTCAACTTCCTCACCGAGGCGACCGTCGCCGCGGAAGGTCGGCGATACGGGGACGCCGGGCCGCGTCCCCAGATCGTGTTCGGCAACGGGGTGCTCGCCTCCACGGCCGTCGCCCAGGCCGTCGCGCTCATCACCGGCTGGACCGGCCCCGTCGCCCTGCCGAGCTACCTCGAGTACCGCGGCAACGACATGACGCTCCAGCCGAGCCGTCTCATCGCGTACGCGCCGCCGACCTGTCCGCACTATCCGCCGTCGGCGGTCGGCACTCCTCGGTTCCGCGACCTGTGAGGTCGGTGTGCTGGTCCGGCCGGCATCGCGGGTGGAACTTCCGACCGGCTTGTCGGCGCGCTGCAGCGGGGGCACACTCGGCAGGTGCAGCCCGCTCGGTCGAACGTGCCGGCAGTACCGGAAGTGCAGGGGGCGACGGGGCCAGGCGCCGACGAGATCGATGCGAGCTTGCTCGACTGGTTCCTTCAGTTGACCGTTGCTGAGCGGCTGCGCTCGGCGAGCCAGGCGGCGGCGACGCTGGAGAGGTTGCGACGTGGAGCGACCGATGACCGCTGACGTCGAGGCGCTCCTGGCGCGCCAGTTCGCTGGCCAGGGGTGAGCGCGACCCGCGCGACGTCGCCGATCTCGCCGCACACGATCGCGTGCGATCTACTCGCACCGGCCGGGCGGTCCACGTTATCAACGAGGTTGCCATGGCCGAAGCGGGGGCTGGAGTGACGACGAGCGCCGCGGTCCGCCGCCACCTGATCGAGGCGCTGCGAGCCGATCTGGTCGGCCCGTTTTCGCCCGATGACGAGGCGGCACCCGAGGCCTGGGACATGGCGCCGTCCAAGCGCTACCTGTACGGCTTCCTGGTCCCGCGGGTGCAGGGCGAGCCCGATGGCGACGACGACGATGACGATGACGACGAGGCCGCGGATCCGGCGGCCGACGAGCTGGCCGAGGCCGGCAACGATCCGGCCGAGGGTTCGCAGAACGATCCGCAGGTCAAGCGCCGGCCGCTCCTGCCCTCGTCGATCGGCCTGTCGGTGCTGCTCAAGGACGGTCACGACGATCAGGTCTCGGTCCGCGTCACCTACGCCGACTACCAGGCCGAGGTCCAGGAGCCCGAGCCCGAGCTCGACGGCAAGAAGAAGCGGCGCGGCCGGCCCGATACCCTGTGGCGCCGGATCCCGCGCGCGCCGATCGACGTCGACGTCTCGCTGGCCGGCACGATCGAGCAGCGCCTCGGCGACAGCGGCCTGACCCTGTACGGCTTGCTCAACACCCCCGGCGAGATCCCCGGCCTCGCGCCGGGGACCCGCGCGCTCGCGCTGTTCGTGGTCAACGAGCGCGCGGCCATCGCCGACAAGCACCGGCGCGACGAGGCCTACGTGTTCCAGGTCGGGCTCGAGGTCCGCCACGCCCGGGGCCTCGAGAAGCGGCCCGACCTGGCCGGGCAGGTCGCGCACGACTGGGACGATCAGGTGATGGACCTGCAGTTCCGCGATCACCACAGCTACGCCTCCGGCCACGGGATCGCGGTCGAGCTGGTCCGCGACCATGAGGTGGTGGTCGGCGCCCGCACCGAGTGGCTGCCCGAGGCCACGGTCAAGCGGGTCACGACCCATCAGATCGACGGCGTCGTGGTCGACATGGAGCGGCTCGCGACGCTCGACAGCGCGGCCGCGGTCCACGCGGCGCTCGACGGCCTGCCCGCCGCGTATGGCGCGTGGCTGACCGGCGAGCACGGGCGCGTCGCCGGGCTCGACGAGCGGCAGCGCGCGGTCGCCGACCAGGTCCTGTTCCGCGCCGGGCGGGCCTGCGACCGCATACGCGACGGCATCGAGCTCCTGGCCGGTGACGCCGACGCGCGCCGCGCGTTCTGCACCGCCAACCGGGCGATGGCCAAGGCAGCCCGCCAGCGCAGCCCCGAGCGCTACCGCGACGGCGCGCCCGAGTGGCGCATGTTCCAGCTCGCGTTCGTGCTGCTCAACCTGCGGTCGATCGTGGAGCCGACCCACGACGACCGCGACATCGTCGAGCTGATCTTCTTCCCGACCGGCGGCGGCAAGACCGAGGCCTACCTGGGCGTGGTCGCGTTCACGCTGGTGTGGCGACGGATGAGCGGCGCCGGCCGGCCCGACCGCGGTCTCGGGGTCGCGGTGATGCTGCGCTACACCCTGCGGCTGCTCACCCTCGATCAGCTCGGGCGGGCCGCGACCCTCATCTGCGCTCTCGAGGTCCTGCGCGCGCAGCAGCCCGAGCTCGGCGACGAGCGGTTCTCGCTCGGGCTGTGGGTCGGCAAGTCGGCCACCGCCAACAAGCTGTCGGAGGTCGCGCGCCAGATCACCGACTACCGCAACGCCAGCACCAACCTGTCGCCGTTCCCGCTGGCCGACTGCCCGTGGTGTCGCAAGCCGATGGTGGCGAGCTGCCTGAAGGTCGTGCCCAACCAGAAGGAGCCGCTCGAGGTCGAGGTCGGCTGCGCCGACTTCGGCTGCGACTTCAGCGCGCGCCACGGCGGCCTGCCGGTGCTGTTCGTCGACGAGCAGATCTATCGCGAGCTGCCGTCGTTCCTGATCGCGACGGTCGACAAGTTCGCGATGCTGCCGTGGCGGGGCGAGAGCGGTGCCTTGTTCGGCCAGGTCAGCCACCGGATCGGCCGCAGCTTCGTCGGGCCGTGTACGCCGGCGCCGAGGGGCGCCATAGGCAAGGCCGACAAGCTGCCGAAGGGCCTGTTGCCGCCGGAGCTGATCGTCCAGGACGAGCTGCACCTGATCTCGGGGCCGCTGGGCACCATGGTCGGCCTGTACGAGACCGCGATCGATCGGCTGGCGGCGCGGCAGGTCGACGGCGGCCGGCCGATCCGGCCCAAGCTCCTGGCCTCGACCGCGACGGTGAAGCGCGCGATGCAGCAGGTCCAGGCGCTGTATGGCCGCGACGACCTGGCGATGTTCCCGCCGCCCGGCATCGATGACTCCGAGTCGTTCTTCGCCAAGGTCGACCGGGGCGCGAACGGCCGGCTGTACCTGGGCGTGGCCGCGGCCGGGCGCTCGGCCAAGGCGGTGCTGGTGACGGTGTACGCGGCGCTTCTGTCGGCGGCGGCGAGGTGCGCGGATCCCGCGGGCAAGCCGGGTCAGCCCGCCGACCCGTACCTGACGCTGGTCGGCTACTTCAACAACCTGCGCGAGCTGGGCGGCATGCGCCGGCTGGTCGAGGACCTGATCCGGGCCCGGACCGCGACCCGCGGCGACCTGCGGCCGGTCGGCGTCGCGGTCAATCCGTGGATGGCCAACCGCGAGATCAAGGAGCCGATCGAGCTGACCAGCCGCGAGAGCACCAGCGCGATCTCGCGGGCCAAGTCGCTCCTGGCGGCGCGGTATGGCGAGGACGGCTTCGTCCCGACCGTGCTGGCGTCCAACATGATCTCGGTCGGCGTCGACATCGAGCGGCTGGGTCTCATGGTGGTGGCCGGGCAGCCCAAGTCGACCAGCGAGTACATCCAGGCCTCGAGCCGGGTCGGCCGCGATGACCAGCGGCCGGGCCTGGTGGTGACCTGTTACAACCTCAACAAGCCGCGCGACCGCTCGTACTACGAGCACTTCCACGACTACCACGCGTCGTTCTACCGCCACGTCGAGGCCACCAGCGTCACGCCGTTCTCGAGCCCGGCACTCGAGCGCGGGCTGGCCGGGACCCTGCTGGCGATGGTCCGCCACGGGGCGCGCGCGATGACGCCGTCGGCGGCGGCGATGGACCTCGACGCCCACCGGGCCGTGGCCCAGGCGGCGATCGCGGCCCTGATCGAGCGCGGCCTCGCCCAGCCCGGGCTCGACGACGGCGGGGCGGCGACCGCGGCCGAGTTGCGGGTGCTGGCCGAGCGGGTCCTCGACCGCTGGTCGACGTTCATCGCCGAAGCGAAGGCCGGCGGCGCGGCGCGCTGCTACTCGCCGTACGACGTCGAGCGCAGCGGCACCGCGCTGTTGTGGACCGCGCTCGACGAGAGCCGGGCCCGCGACAAGGGCATGAACACCCACGACCACTTCGTCGCGCCGACATCGATGCGCGACGTCGAGCCGGTGGTCCACCTGTGGCTGCGACCGGCCGGCTGGTCGGCGGGAGGGCGATCGTGAGCCAGTGGGTCAAGCGCGGCGGCAAGGCGACGCGGGTCAAGGCCGACGGCGAGGTCCGGCGCAGCCAGGCCATCCGCACCTACGGCGCGGGCTCGCTGATCGACCTGCTCAACCGGTCGGTGCTGGTCGGCGGCCTCGACTTCTGGCAGTTCGGCACCGAGGGGGCGACGGCGATCCCCGAGCCGCGGCTACGCGAGGCGGTGGCCCGCGCGCTGGCGACCCTGAGCGATCCACCCGCGCTGTCGGCCGACCGCCCGTTCCTGCTGCCGCCCGGCGCCTTCGACGGCGAGCCGCAACGGAGCAACGGCGTGGAGGTCTTCGAGTTCCCCGAGTGGTTCGTGTGTCAGGGGTGCCGGGCGCTGGTCAAGGCGCCGATGGGGCTCGACGTCAAGGGCGACCGGTGGCAGCACCTGTGCGACAGCGGCAAGGCCAACGCCGCGGTGCCGGTGCGGTTCATCATGGCGTGCCGCAACGGCCACCTCGACGAGGTGCCTTGGATATATTTC
>JAYVSF010000418.1:0-2107 GCA_043775605.1 Myxococcales bacterium | reverse complement strand
GTGTCGGTTCGATGGCGCCGATGTGGCCGGCCGGTGAAACGATCGGTGAGTTCCCGACCATGGGGCAGGCGCGTGTGCGTAAGCTGGCCGACATTCAGCGGGCCACGTCCCGTCGCCGGGGCTGCGGTTCCCGGGGTGGTGTGGACGCGAAGTGTTGACCGATCTATATTGATCGTGACGTGGCCATCGAGTTCGGCGAGAAAGTCCAGGGTGCTCGCGGGTGGCCGCAAGCGTGTCCTGGTGGTCTTGTTCGTGCCCAGCGTCGAGCGCGATGGTGCCACGACGATCGATCAGCCGCGCTGGGTCGAACTGACGCTCGCGATGTTCGGACGCGTGTTCGGAGGCGCGACCGCCTACCCCAAGGCGCAGGGTGTCTGGCGTGACGACGAGCGTGGAGGCGCACTCGTGCGCGATGAGCCGGTCGTCGTGCATTGCTACACGACGCCGACGGATATTCAGGAGGCGAGCCACCTCGCCGAGCTCGGGGCCTTCTGCCGACGGATGGTCCGCGATACGCGCCAGGGCGAGATCGGCCTGGGCCTGGCGCGCCGGTCAGCTCGGGTGGCCGAGCAGCTCGCGGCCGAGGTCGACGCAGGCGGCGTGGGTCTCGTCGACGACGGTGGTGAGCAGCTCGTGCAGCGCGAGGCCGCCGCGGATCCGGCCGCGCTGGTCCTTGACCTGGGCGTCGAGCACCCGCAGCCGCTCGAGGGTGCGGCCGCCGGGCAGGTCGGTCGCGTCGGTCGGGCGGATCGCGCGCAGGAGCTGGTAGGCCTGGCGCACGCAGTACGCGACCGAGCGGGGGAAGCGCTCCTCGGCGATCAGGAACTCGGCGACCGCCTCGGCGTCGACCCGGCCCTGGTTGGTCTTCATGAACGGCTCGAAGCCCGACAGCGAGCGCAGGAGCGACAGCCACAGCGAGGTCTCGACCACCTCGTGGCGCGACGGCAGCGAGGTCAGCGCGTGGTGCTGGACGTCGAGGATCCGCGCGGTCTGGTTGACCCGCTCGAGCATCACGCCCAGCCAGATGAAGTCGAGCGGCTCGTCGTGCAGCATCGTCGACCGCAAGAGCCCCAGGCAGAGCTGGGTCTGCGAGCGGACCCGGCGGTAGAAGTCGAAGCGGCGCTCGTTCCAGTCGGCCTGGGCGCTGTCCTCGCCCAGCCACAGGTGCAGCTCGTTGATGGTCTCCCAGGCCTCGAGCGACACCACCTCGCGGATCGAGCGGGCGTTCCAGCGGGCCGCGCTGACCGAGCGCCGGATCGACACCGGGCTGTCGTCGCTCCACGTCAGGTGGCGCTCCACCCGATCGCCGTCGCTCCACGGTCGGTCGGGATGGGCCGGATCGTCGGCGCTGGCCAGGGCCGCGAAGGTCTCCTCCTCGCCCGCGACCACGATCACCGGCCGCCAGCATTGCTCGGGCGGCAGCTCGGCGTCGAGCGCGAGGTTGTGGGTGGTGGCCAGCAGGCGCGCGGTCGACTCGGCGCGCTCGACGTAGCGGCCGAACCAGAAGCAGTGATCGGCGACCCGCGAGATCACGTCGCACCTCCGCTCTTGAGCACCCAGGTGTCCTTGCTGCCGCCGCCTTGCGACGAGTTGACCACGTAGCTGCCGTCGACCAGCGCGACCCGGGTCAGGCCGCCCGGCAGGACCCACGGGCCCTCGCGGCTGGTCAGCACGTACGGCCGCAGATCGACCCGGCGGGCCTCGACGGTGCCGCGCTCGCCGATCCAGGTCGGACAGGTCGACAGCTCGATCCTGTGCTGGGCGATGTAGCGGCGCGGCTCGGCCAGGATGCGTGTCCGGAACTCGGACCGTTCGGCGGCGCTGGCCTGCGGCCCCATCAGCATGCCGTAGCCGCCGGCCTCGTCGACCGCCTTGACCACCAGCTCGCCCAGGTGATCGACGACGTAGGCGCGATCGTCGTCGCGCGCGCACACCAGGGTCGGGACCTGGGCCAGGGTCGGCTGCTCGCCCAGGTAGAACCGGATCATGTCGGGCACGAACGGATAGATCGCCTTGTCGTCGGCGATGCCGTTGCCCGGTGCGTTGGCGATCGCGACGTTGCCGGCCGCGTACGCGCGCATGAGGCCCGGCACGCCCAGCATGCTGT
>JAYVSF010000417.1:0-4312 GCA_043775605.1 Myxococcales bacterium | reverse complement strand
AGCGCCGGCTCGTCGCCGGCCCAGTGCACGGCGTCGCGCAGCGCCGCGATCTCGCCGGCCCGGTCGGTGGCGCGCGCGGCCCGCGCCAGGTGCATCCGGACCGCGTCGGCCCGCTCGCCGGCCAGCGCGTAGTGCTGGGCCGCGAGGTCGGCGTTGCCGGCGGCCTCGGCGGCGCGCGCGGCCCGGTACGACGAGTTGAACAGGTTGCGGAACAGGCCCATCGAGAGCGCCCTCAGGGTAGCAGGCCGCGCGGCGCCGCGACGGTCCCGCGTCGAGTCCGGCCTCACAGGGTTGGCAGAAACCAACCCTGTGTCATCGATCGATCGGCCCGGCACCAGCGTGCCGGCCCGATCTGTACGGAATCAGAGTCGAGGGTTGTCCGTCGCGCGCGGGCGATCGTTCCGAAATCCTATTGTTGCCAACCCTCTCAGTCTGGCAGGCGGCTGCCGAACCGCTGCTGGTAGTCGGCGTCGAGGGCGTCGTGGCCGGCCTTGTCGCCGGCCATGACGTAGGCCTTGCCGAGCGTGCGATAGGCCGCCGCCAGCTCGGGCTCCGCGGCGATCGCGGCCTTGAGCGCGACGATGGCGGGCGCGGTCTTGCCGCGCTGGAGCGCGACGACGCCGCGCAGGTACTGAGCCCAGGCCGCGCCGGGCCAGAGCTTGATGGCCTGGTCGCACAGGGCGCTCGCCGCCGGCGCCGAGCCCTTGCGCAGCGCGAGATCGCAGCGCGCGCCGAGCACGCCCGGCGTCCGCGGCCAGCGTCGGTCGGCGGCGCGGGCCTTGGCCTCGGCCGCCGGGAACTTGCTGGCGTAGACCAAATCGAGGACCTCGCGGACCGCGGCGACGTACGCCCCCTCGTCGGCGATCGGAACCTGGGCCTTGCCGGTCGGCGGCAGGCCGTAGCGCGCGCGCAGCCGCGCCGCCCAGGTCCGCACCGGATGGTTGTCGGCGACCTTGGCGTGGCCGATCGCGCGCTCGGCCGCGGTGATCATGGTCTGGCTCTGGTAGATCGCCGCGAGCTTCTCCCAGCTCGCGCTGTCGTCGCCGGCCAGCGCCTCGGTCCGCGGCATCAGCGCCAGCGCGGCCGGCAGCTTGCCGGCGGCCGCCAGCGCGTCGATCCGCGCGAACAGCGGCCGCGGATCGGTAGGCGACACCTCGAGCGCGCGATCGCAGGCCGCGATCGCGGTCGCGGCCTCGGCGCCGTCCTGGGCCAGCTGGATCGTACACACCGCGACCCGCAGCTCGGCCGCCGACGGGTAGGCCGCGATCAGCGCGTCGAGCGCGGCCAGGGCCTCGGCGTACTTGCCGCGCGCGGCCAGGCCCTGGGCCTCCTGGAACTGCGGGTAGGCCGCCGCCGGCACCGGCAGGTCGCGGGCGTCGCCGGTCGCGGCCGTGTCGCCGGTGGCCGGCGCCGCCGCGATCGCCTGCAGCGTCGACCGCAGGTTGGTGATGTCGTCCTCGATCCAGCCGCCCCAGGGATTCTCGTCGAGGAACGTCAGCACCCGACCGGCGACGACCCCGGCCGGCACCGGCGGCACCTGCAGCCGGGCCTCGATCACCAGCTGCATCAGCTTCCGGCTCTGATCGGAGAAGGTCGAGACCTGCGCGGTGTAGCTGTCGGTCATGATCCACGACGGATCGGTCTCGTGGACCGCGCCGAGGGCGTGGGCCAGCTCGTGCAGCATGAGCGTGGTCTGCTTGTGCTGACGGCGGGCGTCGTGCAGCGCCTCGCGCGCGTGGTCGTCGAGGGTCGGCAGGCCGCGGAGGAAGTCGGCGTGCTCGGCCTGATCAGCGTAGCCGCGCAGCACCAGGTGGCGGCCGAGGATGCGGGCCATGCCGAGCTGCTCGAAGCCGATCGACACGTTCGACAGCGACGACACCATGCCGATGACGAAGGTCACGCCGTCGCCGGGATCGTGGGCCTCGAGATCGGCGAGGACGTCGCCGAGCGGACGGTCGGCGCTGCGCGCGGTCCACGGCTCGACCGTGGCGGCGTCGAGCCGGAGCCCGACCGCTGGGATCAGCACTTGGTTGGCTGCGTCGAGCTGGGCGGCGACCTCATCGCGCCAGTGGACGTGCTGGGCCCGGAAGTCGTCGTCGGCCAGGATCCGGACCTTGGCGACCCGCGGCTCGCCGGTCTCGGGGTGCGCGACCGTGAGCGTGGCCGGCATCAACCGGCGGGCCACGGTGCGATCGCGGTGGACCTGGGCCGATGGGCACGCGATCAGCGCGGCCCCGAGCACGGCGATGAACGCGGCGCCGACGAGCGCGCGGGCGAGGACGATCACCGAGGAGCGCGAGGCCACGAGGTGCTCAGCGTACCATCCTCGCGCGACCGCCGCCGCGGGTCAGGGCGGGCGGAACCGGCGGCTGTCGGCGACGTTGCGCTGATAGTCGGCGACCTGGCGATCGCGCTCGCCGTCGGGCCAGCCCAGGCGCGCGGCCAGGCGGGCGGCGACCGCGGCGCACACGCCGAGGCCCTGATCGCGGGCCACCAGCAAGAGCGGCACCCGCCGGCTCAGGACGTCGTCGACGGTGCGGGCCCGGTCATGGTCGACCGCGAACTCGACCTCGGCCCACAGGTACGGCAGCTCGGGATCGAGCCGGTCGCCGAGCTCGGGCCGGGCCCGGATCAGCTCGCCGAGCTCGGGGGCCCGCGCGCCGTAGACCCCGCACAGGTGGGTGGCGGCGTCGGCGTCGAGGCCGACGCCGTCCATCAGCGCCCGGCCGATCGCGGCCACGCTCTCGAGCGTCGGCGGGTCGAGCCCGGCGCCGCCCGGCAGCGGCCGGTGCTTGGTGCCGGCCCGCTCGTGACCGGCGGCCTCGTAGCCGGGGTCGTGCTCGCGCAACCACTTCATTGCTGCCCGCACCGCCTCGGCCGCCATCCGCCGGTAGGTCGTGAGCTTGCCGCCGGCGATGATCACCACGCCGTCGTCGCGCACGAACACCTCGTGCTCGCGCGACACCGCGCTCTCCTTGGCGGTCTCGTCAGCGCGGATCAGCGGCCGCAGCCCGGCCCAGGTCGCGATGACGTCGGCGAGGACGAGGTTGGAGTGCGGGAAGTAGCCATTGGCGCTCGCGCACAGGTACTCGACGTCGGCGGTGTCGGCGTGGACGTCGTCGGCGGTGCCGGTGAAGTCGGTGTCGGTGGTGCCGATCACGGTCCGGCCCCGCCACGGGATCGCGAAGATCACCCGGCCATCGACCGGTGAGATCAACGTGCAGGCCCGGGCCAGCGGCAGCCGCTCGTGCGGGACGACGATGTGGACGCCCTTGGTCCGCCGCAACAGCTCGCGGCCGATCGGCAGCTCGAAGCGGCGCACGACCTCGTCGGTCCAGGCCCCGGCGGCCAGCACCACCGCCCGGCACGCGACCTGGCTGTGCGCGCCGGTGAGGACGTCGTGGACCTCGACCGCGTTCACCCGACCGTCGTCGCCGCGGACCAGGCGGGTGACCTCGGTGTAGCTGCGGCACTCGGCGCCCAGGGCCTCGGCGTCGATCACGTTCTCGAGCACCAGCCGCGAGTCGTCGGTGGCGCAGTCGAAGTACTCGATGACGCCGCGCAGCTTCTCGGTCCGCAGGCAGGGCTCGACCGCGTTGGCGGCCTTGGCCCCGCGGAAGGTCTTGTGCATGCGCGGCGCGCGGAATAGCGCCAGCGAATCGTAGATCCACAGGCCGAGGTTCATCACCTCGAGCCCGGGCTTGGTGTCCTGGTAGATGGGCACCAGGAACGCGAGCGGCCGCACCAGGTGGGGCGCGACCCGGGTCTGGATCCGGCGCTCGCTGACGCTCTCGAACACCAGGCCGATCTCGCCGTGCTCGAGGTAGCGCAGGCCGCCGTGGATGAGCTTCGACGACTTCGACGAGGTGCCGCTGCCGAAGTCCGACTTCTCGAACAGCGCGACCTTGAGGCCGCGCAGCGCGGCGTCGCGCGCGATGCCGGCGCCGGTGATGCCGCCGCCGATGATCACGAGATCGCAGGGACCGTCGGCCGGGACCGGGGGGCTCACCGGTCCACCATGTGGTGACGCGCCATCGACGTCAAGCGTCGCGCGCGACAACGCCGACGGTCAAGGCGGCAGGACGAGCGCACGCAGGGCGGGGCCGTCGAACGTCGGGCGTGGGCGGGCGCTGACCGTGGCGCCGACCGGGGCCGGAATGACGCCGGCGGCGTTGCCGCGGTAGGCGGCGTCGAGCAGCGCGGCCAGGTCGGCGACGGTGCCGGTCTCGGCGACGACCTCGACCACACCGCCGGGGGCCATCGCGGCGGCGGCGGCGTACAGGCGCGCCGCCATCGGCTGGTCCGGCGCCGG
>JAYVSF010000416.1:0-13121 GCA_043775605.1 Myxococcales bacterium | reverse complement strand
TCGTGGCCATGACGTTGCAGAGTCCTTTCGGACAGATCGAACAGGGAGACGGTGCGAGGTTGGGAACGCTTGCCGAGGTGGCCGGCGATCATACGCGCGGCGGCCAGGGTCTCTTCCGGGCCGGTGACCTCGACCTTGAGGATGTCGTTGGCGCGCAGGAGGGTGCCGTGCAGGAACGACGACTGGGCGACCATGTAGCGGCCAGGCTCGAGGGTGCGCAAGAAATCGAGGGCCGGCAGCTCGTCGGGGTCGGTGCTCTGCAACAGGCCCTGGACCTGATCGTCGCGCACCTGGATCACCCACGACCAGATCGGCAGGGCGACGTCGAGGGGCAGCGGGTAGTCGTCGATCCGGGCCAGGTACTGGCGGGCGGTGGCGGCATCGAAGATCGCGCGGGCCTCGGGGTCGGCGCTGAACTTGCCCATGTTGTAGAACATGAGCATGCCGCGCGCGACCGGCGGCACCCCGGTGCGCTCGCGGTACTTGATCTGGTGCAGCCGGATCGTCGCCGACAGCTCGACCGCCTGCGGCCGGGCCAGGGCGTCGAGCTCGCCGAGGAAGGCGAAGAAGCGATCGCGGGTCGAGTCGGTCCAGTCGCAGTCGAGCTGCAGCTCGCGCGGCTTGAAGCCGAGGCTCGTGGCCCGCGGGTGGATCTCGAGCCAGAGCCAGCGTGCCAGCTCGGCAGTGCGGGCGGCCGGCACCTTGGAGAACACCTCGTTGCGGAGGTAGATGACCGGCACGACCTCGACGCCGGTCAGGTCCGGCGCCGGGCTGCCGGCGGTGATCGGCCCCATCATCGACCAGCTGTCGGCCTTCCACTCGACGTCGAACATCCGCACGTACAGCCGATCGGCGTGGACGGCGGCGAGCGCCTGCTGCTCGGCCGGCGACAACGCGAACGAGGTCCGCCAGAAGTAGAACGCGCGTCGCGGCGGCGGGCCGGGGTGGTCGGCGCTGCGGTGGCAGCCGGCGGCGAGGGCGAGGACGGCGAGGGTAGCGAGCGCGGCGGCGCGGAGCGACATGCCGGTCGTGGGTACCACCTGGGGCGCCGGTCGTCACGGTGCCGCGGGTCGGCCCCGGGCCGGGCCGGCTACCCCCGCGATCCCGTACGGGCGGGTGTTGGGCGCTGGGTTTCCGCTATGCTGCGCACGTGCTTGCCCCCGGTCCCGTCGCAGCTCGTCCCGCGGACGCCGCGCGGGGGTGCGACCGTGCGGTTCGCCGGGCGGCGCGATGAGGCCGTCGATCATCGCCGCCGGGCTCAGCGACGTCGGCCGGGTCCGCGACCACAACGAGGACTCGTTCCTGGTCGAGCCCGATGACGGCATCTTCATCGTGTGCGACGGCATGGGCGGCCACGCCGCCGGCGAGGTGGCGTCGGCGATCGGGGTCCGGATCACCCACGATCGCTGGATCGATCAGGCGACCCGACGGGCGATGCTCGACTGGGCCGAGACCGGGACCCTGGCGGCGCGGCGCACGCTGTTGCACGTGGTCAAGAGCGGGGTGCTCGCGGCCCACCAGATGATCTGCGCCCAGGCCGACGCCGATCTCGGCAAGCGCGGCATGGGCACCACGTTCACCGGCGTGGTCATCGCTGGCGGTGACGCGGTGGTGGCCCACGCCGGCGACTCGCGCGCCTACCTGGTCCGCGGCGGCATCGCGATGCAGCTCACCGAGGACCACACGCTCCTGGCCCGGCTGCTGGCCGCGGGCATGCCGGTCGATCGCGTCGACGAGAGCCACCGCTGGAAGGGCGTGATCACCAACGCGCTCGGCTTCGGCGACGAGACCAAGGTCGTGACCTTCCTGGTGCCGCTGTCCGACGGCGATCGGCTGCTGCTGTGCTCCGACGGCATCAGCGAGTACGTCCGCGAGGCCGAGGTCGGCGAGGTGCTGTGCTCGCAGCCCAGCCCGGCGCGAGCCGCCCAGCGCCTGGTCGAGCTGGCCCTCGAGCGGGGCGGCGAGGACAACGCGACCGCGCTGGTGATCAAGGTGCTCGAGGTCGGGGCCACCCCGATCCCGGCCGAGCAGCGCAAGCGCGACGACCAGGCCCTGGCCCTGTGCCCGCTGCTGGCGCCGCTGTCGCCGCAGCAGCGGCTGCGCGCGCTGCGGGTCTCCACCGGGCGCGACTTCGCCGCCGGCGACGTCCTGCCCGAGGTCAGCCTCGAGAGCCGGGTGGCCTGGATCGTCGTCGAGGGCGAGGTCCTGTGCAGCGGCGCGGTGCGCGGCGCAGGCGCGCTCCTCTACCCCGAGGCGCTGCTCGACTCCGGTCCGCCGCGGCGGTCCGATAGCCTCGCGGTCGCGGTCGGCGAGCTGCGGGCACTGGTCATCCGCGCCGACGACTTCGCCGAGCTGTGCGCCGAGGATCCCGACCTCGCCGAGCCGATGTACGACGCGCTGGGCGCCCTGGTCTCCGTCGGTCGCTGAGCGAACGCCGCGGACAATCAGGTCCGCTGGTAGTCGACCAGCGTGATCTCGACGTCGCCGAGCTCGGTGTGGGCGACGATCTTGAGCGGCACCCGGTCGGCGTCATCCGAGACCCAGACCGAAAACGTGCGCGGCGGCCGGGTGCTGTCGACGGTGAGGTTGGGCAGGGCCCGGGCCGAGACCCCGTCGAAGCGCAGCGTGGCCTGGTTGCCGAGCTTGGTGCCGAGGATCTCGCGCCCGCCGACGGTGATCTCGGCCCGCCAGATCCGGCGGCCGCCCAGGACCCACAGCACCCGGCTCGAGCCCGGCGTCGCCGGCCAGATCCGCATCGCAGCCATCGCGCTGTGGGCGTCGTGGATGGTCTCGCCGCCGAAGTCGTAGGTCACCGCGCGCGGCGGCTGACCGTCGGCGGTGAGCTCGACGTGGGCCTTGCCGTCGGGGTAGGTGGCCTCGGTGTGGGTGGCCTTGCCGCCGAAGCGGACGTCGCCGGTAGTCGAGATCGGCCGCAGCGTGTCGAGATCGATGATCGACGTCGCGTCGTCGCGGATGTCCTTGATCAACGCGAACGCGCCAGCGGTGCCGACCCGCGACGACACCGCGATCGCGTGGCGGCCCTCGACCAGGCCGGGCTCGCCGGTGGCAAAGCTGGCCTCGCCGGCCAGGACCCCGGCCATCCGCACCTCGAAGCGCATGCTCTCGCCCGGGTACAGCGCGGTCAGCGCGGGATCGACGGTGGCCGCGGCCGCCGTCGGCTCGCTCGTGCTGCTGGCCGGGGCCGGATCGAGCATGCCCGCGGCGGCGCCGCCGCACGCGCCGAGCAAGGACAGGAGGATGAGCCAGCGACCCATGGGTCCATGATGGACGACGAACCGGGCGGATGCTTCAAATTGCGGTGGCGCCAGTCCGCGCCGGCCGGAGCCGAGGCTGGATGCTAGGTTGCGCCATGATCGGCGTCACGCTGGGTGATCCGGCCGGGGTCGGCCCCGAGGTGGTGGCCTGGGCCCTCGCTCACGCGCCCGACGAGGTGCGCCGCCAGGTGACCGTGTTCGGCGACCCGGCGGTGCTGGCCCGCGGCGCGCGCGCGATCGGCGTCACCGTCGACGTGCCGTGCGAGGGCGTGGCCTGCGCGACCGCGCCCGGCCGTCCCGATCGAGCCGGCGGCGAGGCCCAGGTCGCGTGGCTCGAGGCCGCGATCGCCGCCGCCCGGGCCGGTCAGCTCGACGGCCTGGTCACCGCGCCGATCTCCAAGACCTGGGCCCATCAGGCCGGCCTCGCGTTCCCCGGCCACACCGAGCTGCTGGCCGATCGCCTGGGCGCCGCCGACGTCGCCATGACCTTCGTCGGGCCGCGCCTGGTGGTCGCGCTGGTCACGATCCACGTCCCGCTCGCCGCGGTGCCGGGGCTGATCGAGCCCGCGCGGATCGTGCGGGTCGGCGAGTTGCTGGCCGACGCGCTCGCCAACGATCTCGGCCGCGCGACCCCCGTGCGGCTGGGCGTGGTCGGCCTCAACCCCCATGCCGGCGAGGGCGGCCTGCTCGGCAGCGAGGACGCGGCCGTGATCGCGCCGGCGGTCGCGACCCTCGCAGCCCGGCTCGGCGCCCGCGCGGTGGTGCGCGGCCCGCTGGTCCCCGACGCCGCGTTCCGCCAGGCCCTCGACGGCGAGTTCGACGGCCTGGTCGCGATGTATCACGACCAGGCGCTCATCCCGGTCAAGCTCGTCGACTTCGACGACGCGGTCAACGTCACCCTCGGCCTGCCGATCGTCCGGACGTCGCCCGATCACGGCACCGCCTACGATCTCGCCGGCACCGGCCGCGCCCGCCCGACCAGCACCGTCCGCGCCCTCGACCTCGCCGCGTCGATGATCGCCCGCCGCCGCGCCCGCCGTCTGCCGCTGACCTGATCGTGGGCGTGGGCGTGGTCGTTGACGGCGACAGCGACGTCAACGGATCAGAACAACGCCTTGAGCGCCTCGAGGTCACTCAGGATCACCTTGCGGCCGTCGGTGACGATCAGCTTCTTGCGCTTGAACTGCGACAGGGTCAGCGACACCGTCTCGCGGGTCGAGCCGATCAGGTTGGCCAGCTCCTGGTGGGTGATCTTGAGCGCGACCAGCGTGCCGCGGGCGTCGTCGACGCCGAACTCGTCGCCGAGCTTGAGCAGCTGCTCGGCCAGCTTCGAGCTGACGTCGCGGAAGACCAGCGCCTCGATCTTGTTCTCGAGCTCGTGGCGGCGGGTGATCATCAGCCGCGCGATGCCGCACGCGAGGCCGGCGTGGCTGGCCATCAGCCGCTCGAGGTCGGCGCGCTCGATCTCGGTGAGCAGCACGTTCTCGACCGCCTCGGCCATCTCGGCCCGCGGTCCGGCGCCGACCAGCGCGGCCTCGCCGAACATGTCCGACGGACCGCAGTAGCCGAGGGTCAGCGACTTGCCGTCGCGCGTGACCTTGCAGACCTTGACCCGGCCACCGTTGACGAAGAACACGCTCTTGCCGGGATCGCCGGGCAGGTACACCACCTCGCGCCGGCGCACCTCGCGCATCTCGACCCGCTCGGCGAGGCGGGCCAGGACCTCGGGGCCGAGCTCAGCCAGCAGCTCGATCTTCTTGAGATACCAGAGGGTTCGCTTGGCCTCGTTCACCCGTGAAACGTAGCAGAGGTCGCAAGAACTTGGCAGCGTGTCATGCGGCTTACGATCGCTGTCTACCGATCCACCCCAGGGTGAGGCCGGCGACCACCAGGCCGGCGGCGACCGCGACCGAGCTGTCCGGATTCCGGACAACCGCGTGGCCGACGGTCGGGCACAGGCCGAGGCCGAGGCCGAGCGCGACCCCGTTGTTGACCGCGTGGACGGCGATCGCGGGCCCGAGCGAACGGCTCCAGGTCGCGAGCAGGCCGGCGATCAGGCCGAGCAGCGCGGCCGAGACCATGCGCGCGGGCTCGAGGTGGAGCACCGCGAACACCGTGGTCGTGATCGCGATCGCGCCGACCCGCCCCAGCCGCGGGGCGAGGGCGCCGAGCAGGAGGCCGCGATGGAGCAGCTCCTCGCACACCGCCGGCACCAGCGCGCGGACCAGCAGCACGACCGCGAGGTCGCCGGTCAGCAACTCCTTCGACAGCGCGCGCAGGGCCGGTGCCGCATGGGTGGCCTCGACCACGGGATGGGCCAGCCGCATGGCCACCAGCCACGAGCCCGCGCCGGCGACGATCGCACCGACCACGCCCAGCAGCGGCGGCGCGACCAGGTCTAGATCGGCGCGGGTGCCGCCGTGCAGCCGGATGAGCAGCAGCGGGACGCCGGCCAGCGCCAGCACCTGGGCCAGCGCCGCCGGCAGCGGCCCGCCGCCGACCATCAGCCCGATCGAGAAGAAGCACGCGACCGCGAGCGCGTAGCCCCCGACCGCGACGCCGGCAGCCAGCGGGGCGCCGGGCCCGTGGTACAAGCGACCTCGATCGCTCATGCGCAGTGGCTCATGAAGTTCTGGCTGGGGCTCGTCATCGGCGGCGCGCTGGGCGCGACCGCAACCTACCTCGCCCTCGAGCGGCCGTGGGTGAGCCCGGCGCGGACGACGCCCGCGGTCCAGGTCGCGACCGCGCCGCACGACGCCGGGGTGGCGCCGAAGAAGGGCCACGGCAAGCGCACCACCCGGACCACGACCGCGGCCGGCACGGTCGAGCGCGAGGTCGACGACGAGGTGGTGTTGACCGACGGCGATCGCGCGCTCGAGTGGCGCGGCGACGCCGTCCTGCTGCCGGCGCGCACCCTCGACCTGGCCGGTGGCGGCGACGGCCGCCCGCTCGACGACGGCGAGATCCAGGGCGCGGTCGCGGGCGGCTCGGGCGCGATGATCGACTGCATCAAGGGCGCGGTCGGCGGGGCGCCGCTGTCGGGCGCGGTCACGCTGTCACTGCTGGTCGGCGCCGACGGCAAGGTCAGCAAGCTCCGGGTCCGGGCCGCCCACTACCTGCACGAGCACGGGCTCCTGGCCTGCGCCCGCCGCGCCGGCCGCGGCCTGCCGTTCCCGTCCACCGGCGCGCCGACCGTCGTCACGGTCCCCTACGAGCTGAACTAGCGAGCCTTGGCGAGCGATCGACACTAACTCTGGGTGTTCGGGGTCACGAGGGACGTTTGGGGTCTGCCTTCCTCCGTCGACCCGAGCAATGCGGAACAGGTTACTGACCAGCTGCGGGTCAATGGACGACGCGACCGGCGATGGCGTCGGCCGCGGTCTCGTCGAGGCCGGCCAGCTCGTCGTGGTACAGCTCGCCGACGCCGTGGGTGATGAAGGTCTCGATCAGCTCGGGGTCGAACATCCCGCCGGCGTGCTTGCGCAAGAGCAGCTTGCACTCGGCCAGCGGCAGGCCGTTCTTGTACGGCCGATCGGTGATCATCGCGTCGAAGGCGTCGGCGATCGCGACCAGCCGGGCGGCCAGCGGGATGGCGTCGCCCTTCAGCTTGTCGGGGTAGCCGGTACCGTCCCAGCGCTCGTGGTGGTTGCGGACCGCGCTGATGATCGGCTTGAGCATCTCGATCTTGAGCGCGATCTCGTAGCCCTTCACCGGGTGCTCGCGCATGTGGATCCACTCGGCGTCGTCGAGCGGACCGGGCTTGAGCAGGACCGCGTCGCGGATGCCGATCTTGCCGATGTCGTGGAGGAACGCGCCGAACTCCAGCGTCTCCAGGCCGTCGTCGGGGTAGCCGGCCTCGCGGGCCAGGACCAGAGTGTAGGCCGCGACCCGGCCGCAGTGGCCCTTGGTGTAGGGATCCTTGGCCTCGATCGCCTCGGCCAGGCCGAACAGCGCCTGGCGGTTGGCGGCCTTGAGCTTGAGGTAGCTGTCCTCGAGCTCGTTGGTCCGCTCCTTGACCACGACGTCGAGCAGCGTCTGTCGGAGCTGGAGCTGCTTGTGCTCGGCGGCGAGCCGGCGAGTGAGGGTGCGGCTCTCCTCGATCAGGCCGATCAGCTTGACCGCCTCGCTGATCAGCGCGGTCAGCCGGCTGCGCTCGTGCGGCCGCGCGACGAAGCGGATGATCGTGCCGGCGTTGGCCGGGCGGAAGTCGAGCTCGACCGCGTCGTCGGGCGAGTCGACCAGCGCGATGCGCAGGGCCTCGGGCGCGTGGGCGATGGTGGCCTCGAGGAACGCCGGCGCGTCGAGATCGGGCGGGCGATGGCCGGCGATGATGACGTGCGGGACCCGGTTGCGGATGCGGCGCATCGCGTCGGTGCCGCTCGACGCGATCTCGACGCCCAGCTCGAGCCCGCGCAGCAGCGACGCCACCTGCTCGGCTGCGTCGCGCTGCTGATGCAACACCATGGCGCGGAATCGCGGCTCCACGGCAGCAGTATACGTCCACCTGCCGCATCAGGCTCGACGACGCGCTACAGTGTTCACACGTGAATCAAGAGGTGAGCGGCAACACGTCCGGGCTCAAGGCCAGCGAGCTCAAGGCCGTCGAGCGGGTCTACCGTCGACGGATCGCGCCGACCGAGGTGGTCAGCCCCGAGCTGGCGAGCTATCTCGCGGAGCTGTCGGGGGCGATGCACCGGCAGGTCGGGGTGCTGATCGATCGCCGCGGCGAGATCACCCACGTCTTCGTCGGTGACGCGTCGAAGATCATCCTGCCCGACGTCGGCCGTCTGCGCGGCGCGGCCGGGCGCTTCCGCGGCCTGCGCCTGGTCCACACCCACCTGCGCGGCGAGGCCCTGACCCGCGACGATCTGACCGACCTCGCGCTGCTGCGCCTCGATCTGGTGGCGGCGATCGTCGTCGACACCGGCGGCCGCGCCGGCAAGCTCCACATCGGCCACCTCCTGCCCGACGGGCCCGTCGATCGGCCGTGGCGCGAGCTGCCGGCCGAGTCGTGCCACGCGCCGACCACCGACGTCGTCCGCCTGCTGGCCGGGCTCGAGGCCGAGTACGGGCGGACCCGCCGCGCGGCCGCGACCGATCAGGGCAAGGACCGGGCGCTGGTGGTCCACGTCGCGATCGGCCGGGTCACCGACAGCGAGGCCCGCATCGCCGAGATTCGCGAGCTGTGCCGAACCGCCGGGGTCAAGGTGCTCGACGTCCTGGCTCAGCGCCGGCCGGCGGTCGATCCCAAGTTCCTGGTCGGGCGCGGCAAGCTCGACGAGGTCCTGCTGCGCGCGATGCAGCTCGGCGCCGAGGTCGTGATCTTCGACCACGATCTCAGCCCTGGCCAGGCCCGCGCGATCAGCGAGGCGACCGAGCTCAAGGTCGTCGATCGCACGATGCTGATCCTCGACATCTTCGCCCAGCACGCCACCAGCAAGGACGGCAAGCTGCAGGTCGAGCTGGCCCAGCTCCGCTACGCGCTGCCGCGCCTGATCGAGAAGAACACGATGATGTCGCGCCTGACCGGCGGCCCCGGCGGCGTGGCCGGGCTCGGCGGCCGCGGCCCGGGCGAGACCAAGCTCGAGATCTCGCGCCGCCGCGCCCGCGATCGCGTCCACCTGCTCGAGAAGAAGCTGGCCGAGCTGGCCGACGATCGCCGGCTGCGGCGCCAGCGCCGGACCCACCGCGAGCTGCCGATCGTCGCGATCTGCGGCTACACCAACGCCGGCAAGTCGACGCTGTTGAACGCGCTCACCGACAGCGACGCGCCGGCCGCCAACCGGCTGTTCGCCACCCTCGATCCGGTCAGCCGCCGCCTGCGCTTCCCCGAGGAGCGCGAGGTCATCATCACCGACACCGTCGGCTTCATCCGCGAGCTGCCCAAGGAGCTGGTCGCCGCGTTTGGGGCCACGCTCGAGGAGATGGACGACGCCGACCTGCTGCTGCACGTGGTCGACGCGGCCGACGGCGATCGCGATCAGCAGATCGAGGCGGTCGGGGCCATCCTGCGCGACCTCGGCCTGGCCGAGAAGCCGCGCATCGTGGTGTGGAACAAGGTCGATCGGGTGAGCGAGGCCGAGGGCGATCAGCTGCGCCGGCAGGGCGGCTTCCTGGTGTCGGCACTCGATCGCGCGACCTTCGGCCCGCTGCTCGGTGCGATCGCTCGGGCGCTGTGGCAGGAGGGCAAGGCGCCGTCGGGCAGGCGCCTCGGCCACGGCCGGGGCGCGCACGAGGCCGAGCCCGAGATCGCCGACCTCTGACGGCTTGCGCCCGCCGCGCAGCCCTTGCATGGCGCGCGCAGGGAGGACGGCGGGTCGCGCGGATCTTGCGCGAGGCCCGGGGACTTCCGCAGGCCTACGTCGGCACGCCGCGTGCTCTATGCGTGCACGAGCGTCGAAGAAGGCGCTCGGAGCACGCCATGAACATCTCCGAAGGCACCCAGGTCGTCATCGCCTATGACTTCTCGACGACGTCCGAGATCGCGTTCGAGCGCGGGATCGAGCTGGCCGCGCGCTCGCCGCGCCACGTCCTCCACGTCCTGACCGTGGTCGACGACGCCCACCCGGTGGCCGAGCTGCCGACCACCAGGGTCGACTACGAGTACACCGAGAAGGTCCAGGCCCGGGTCGGCGAGAAGCTGACCGCGGCGTTCGCGGCCCGCGCGCCGGCGGTCTCGGTCCGCTTCATCGTCCACGTCCGCATCGGCAAGCCGGCCCAGGAGATCCTCGGGCTCGCCGCCGACGTCGGTGCCGAGCTGGTGATCGTCGGCTCGCACGGCTTCCGCGGCGTCGACCGGCTGCTGTTCGGGTCGGTGTCCGAGGCCGTGGTCCGCGGCGCGCGCTGCCCGGTGCTGGTGGTGCGGCCCACGACCTATCCCGCGGTCGATCTGGTCGAGGTGGTCGACGCCACCGAGCACCAGCGCTACGTCCGGCCCCACCGCTACAGCTACGACGAGGGCCGGGTCATGCAGCGCTCGAGCGACTGGACGCTCTGGTAGCCCGTCAGACCGCGAGCCGGAGCGACCGACGCAGGCTGGCGTCGATCGGGATCAGCAGCAGCGCGGCAAGCAACATCCACGCCGCCAGCGGGATGGCGCGGGTGGCGCCCGCGACCGACGGCGTGACCAGCCGGGTCGGCTCGACCTGACCGCCGGTGGCGGCGGCGAGGGCGGCGAGGGCCACGCGATCGGGGCCGCGCTGGCGCAGCTCGGCCGAGGCGGGCGCGACCAGGGTCCGCCGGGTGACGACGTGGCCGGCGCCGTCGACCACCTCGATCACCGGGTGATGATCGGCCTGGACCTCGAGTCGACCCTCGGCGACGCCGGGCTCGACCACCCGCAACGGCAGTTGGCGGCGATCGGCGCCGTCGACGACCCGGGCGGTGATCGCCGGCAGCTCGCCGTCATCCTGGCCGCCGCGCTGGACCACGCGCACGGTGGCGTGGCCGCGATCGACCTCGAGCTCGATCGCGGTGGCGTCGCCCTCGCGCCGGCGCAGCGACTGGCGCACCAGCTGGGTCCAGAACCGGGCGTAGCCCGGCCACGGCAGCCAGGACTTGGCCCAGCGCGGGCCGGCGTCGGAGGCCCACACCGCGACCTCGCCGAGGCCGTACGGCCACCGGGTCAGGATCGGGTGATCGAGCTCGTCGCTGAGCACGACCTGGGCCGCCGGGCGCGGCTTGACGTCCTGGTAACCGTCGAGCTGGGGCGCGGTCGCGAGGTCGATGCCGTCGAGCGCGGGGTAGCGGCTGACCGCGTGCAGCTTGATCTTCTCGTCGATGGCGTCGTTGTCGAGGAGGTGCTGGGCGTCCTGCACGAACAGGCCGCGCAGCGCGGTGGCGTCGGTGGTGCGGTAGTAGCGGCCGCCGCCCTCGCGGGCGAGCTGGCGCAGGAAGTCGCTGTCGTCGTCGTCGTCGGTGTAGCGGGCGGGGTTGAACGCCCGGTCGCGGCCGGGGCCGACGCCGATCACCGACACCGTGATGCCGCTGTTCTTGAGCTCGCGGGCGACGTCGAAGCTGTTGGTCTGGTTCGGCCAGCTCCAGTAGTATCCGTACTCGATGTTCTTGACCTGCTCGGCGGCGTCCTCGGTGTCGGAGAACAGGATGACGTGGCGGAGCGGGGTGGTGACCTTGGCCATCGCGCGCTGGGCCGCGACCAGGCCGGTGTAGACGAAGATGCCGTTGCCGCCGATCTCGACCCGGCGGACCTTGGCCTCGAGCGCGGACGAGCTCGAGCCGATTGGCCGGACTGGCACCGTCCAGTGGACGACGTCCTCGACCGACTCGACGCCGACCTGATCGAACGAGCGCAGCAGCCGGATCACCGCGGCCGCGCCCTCGGCGGCCAGCGCCAGCTTGGTGCGACCGCCGACCTCGACGCCCATGCTGCCCGAGATGTCGAGGATGACGATCACGGTGGCGGCGGCGTCGACCTCGGGATCGGTCGGCTCGAGCTCGATCGGCAGCGCGTCGGCCAGCCGGTTGGCGGCGTAGTTGCCGTCGAGCGCCGACGGTCCGCCCAGCACCAGCAGGCCGCCGCCGTGATCGACCCAGCGGACCAGGCGCTCGCCGAACACGTCGTCGACGAGGCCGCTGCGCACGCCGCCGCGGACCGGCGCGTTGGCCATGATGACCAGATCGACGCCGGCGAGGTCGGGGGCCGGGCCGTCGGTCGAGGCGTCGACCACCTGGCCGTCCATCTGCTCGGCCTCGAGAGCCTTGGCGAGCGGCGCGGCGCCGCCAGAGTCGCCGTCGAGGATCAGGATGCGCGGGCGGGCGTCGATCGCCAGCTCGGCCCAGGCCCGATCGTTGCCGGCGTCGCGATCGATCGCGCCGGCGGGCAGGGCGAGGGCGGCCTCGACCGCGACCACGCCGGGCCCGACCGTGGCCGGCAGGGCGTAGCTGAACGGCACGCTGACCGGGCCGCCGGCCAGGATCACGTCGAGGGTCGCGGCCGGCTGTCCGGCCACCCGGACGACCACGCGGGCCGGGCCGCGGGCGCCGCCGGCGTCGACCTCGATCCGGCCGCCGACGGTGGCGCCGGGCCGGATGCGCTCGCCGTCGAGCGCGATCGCGGCGATCGCGGGATCGTCGGTGGCCGGGCCGGTAGCCAGCACCGAGATCGGCACGTGGCGGCTGGTGGCGGCGGCGGTCGCCTGCGCGACCTCGCCGGTGGTGGCGCGGCCATCGCCGATCACGACCAGGTGGCCGCCGGTGCCGGGCGGGATCAGGCCGAGGCCGAGCCGGATCGCGCCGGCGAGATCGGTGCCATCCGAGGTGGCCATGGTCGGACGCAGCGCGGCGGGCGCCGACCACGCCGAGCCCGGCTCGATCGCGACCTCGGCGTCGGCGTCGAACAGGATCAGGCCGGCCCGGGCGCCGCCGAGCTGACCGCGCAGCGCGCTGGCCTGGGTCCAGGCGGTGGCCAGCGCGGCGTCACCGACGCTGGCCGAGCGATCGATCAGGAAGACGATCGTGCTGTCCGGTCGCCGGACAGCGCACCGGGGCTGGGCGGCGGCGGCGACCAGCGCGGTCAACGCTGCCAGCCGGGTCGCGACCAGGGCCAGGGTCCGCCGCCGGGCCAGCGGTCCGCGCCGCACGGCCTCGAGCACTGCCAGGGCTAGCGCCGGCACCAGCAACCACAGCCAGCCAGGATGGGTGAAGGTCATGAGGATCTCCTGGGCTGGGCGCCGCTCGGGCTCGCGGCCGCCCGTGACCGCCGGGCCAGCGTCAGCGCCTGCTCGGCGAGCAGGAGCGCGATCGCGGCCAGCGCGGCGAAGGTGAACAGGCCGTGGCCGCCACCACCACCGGCGAGCGCACCGGCGGCCAGCGTCGGGGACGGCGGGC
>JAYVSF010000415.1:0-8741 GCA_043775605.1 Myxococcales bacterium | reverse complement strand
GGCCATGCAGGAGCGCCAGGTCACGCTCGGCGAGCACACCTTCAAGCTGGCCGATCCGTTCCTGGTGCTGGCGACCCAGAACCCGATCGAGCAGGAGGGTACCTACCCGTTGCCCGAGGCCCAGCTCGACCGCTTCATGCTCAAGGTCAAGGTCGGCTACCCGACCAAGGACGACGAGGTCAAGATCCTCGATCGCATGGCCGGCGCCGGCACCGAGCCGACCGCGACCGCGATGATGACCACCGACGAGATCCTGGCCGCGCGCGACGTGGTCCGGCAGGTGTTCGTCGACGACAAGGTCAAGCGCTACGCGGTCGACGTGGTCGGCGCGACCCGCGATCCCAAGGCCCACGGTTTGGCCGCGCTGGCCACGCTGATCGACAACGGCGCCTCGGTCCGCGGCTCGATCGCGCTGATCAAGGTGGCCAAGGCCCACGCGCTCCTGGCCGGCCGCAGCTACGTCAGCCCGCACGACGTCAAGACGGTCGCGGTCGACGTGCTGCGCCACCGGATCCTGCCCAGCTACGAGGCCGAGGCCCAGGGCAAGACGTCGGACCACCTGGTCGCGCAGATCCTCGAGAACGTCCCCGGACCCTGAGGCGAATGAAATGAGCCGATCTCTTCTCATCGAGGGCGGAACCGGCATCCTGCCGGGCCCGACCGATCGACCCGCGGGGGTGGGAAGCTCCCGGCTTCCCAGCCCCTGACCTTCATGCTGCCCGCAGAGCTCGCGCGCGAGGTCAAGCGCATCCAGTTCGTCACCGGTCGCCAGGTGGCGAACGTCATGGCTGGCGCCTATCTGTCGGTCTTCAAGGGCCGCGGCATGGAGTTCGACGAGGTCCGGCCGTACGTCCCCGGCGACGACGTCCGCACCATCGACTGGAACGTCACCGCCCGCACCGGCGAGCCGTACGTCAAGCGCTTCGTCGAGGAGCGCGAGCTGACCGTGATGCTGGTCTGCGACGTCAGCCACTCGCAGGACTTCGGCTCGGGCCGGCGCAGCAAGCTCGAGGCCGCGGTCGAGCTGTGCGCGCTGCTGGCGCTGTCGGCGGTCGAGAGCGGCGACAAGGTCGGCCTCTTGCTCTTCCACGGCGCCGCCGACACGTACATCCCGCCGCGCAAGGGCGACAAGCACGCGCTGCGGGTCATCCGCGAGGTCTTCGCGCGCGGCCAGGACGCGCCGGCCACGCCGTCGCCGCGGCTGCGCCCGCTCGACGTGCCGCGCCGGATCTGGGCCTGGTTCCGCAAGCTGCAGGGCCAGACCGCGGCCACGCCGCGCAGCGCTACGAGCATCGCGGCCGCGCTCGAGTTCTGCCGCAAGGTCTTGCCGCGCCGCACGGTCATGTTCCTGATCTCCGACTTTCTCGACGACGGCTACCTCGACGTCCTCCGTCACGCCAACCGCAAGCACGACGTGGTCGCGGCCGTGGTCACCGATCCGCGCGAGCTGGCGATGGAGCCGGCCGGGCTGGTCACGCTCGAGGACGCCGAGACCGGCGCGACCCGGCTGGTCGACACCCGCTCGGCGGTCTACCGGGCCGAGGTGACCCGCGAGACCGAGGCCCGCCACGCCCGGCTGGCCGAGGGCCTGCGCTCGAGCGGCGTCGACCTGATGATGATCGACGCCCAGGGCTCGGTGGTCGATCCGCTGCTCCGGTTCTTCCGCGAGCGCGAGCGGAGGATGCACCGATGAGCCGGCCTGGCCTGGCGGCGACGTTCGCGCTGCTGGCGCTGGCGCTGACCGCGTGCGGCGGCGATCACCGCGCGCCGGTGACGAGCAAGCAGACCAGCGCGCCGACCGAGGCCATCACCAAGGTCACCGAGGAGGGCCCGGTCAAGGCTACGGTCAAGGTCTGGCCGATCGCGCCCGCCCTCGGCGATCCGATCTACCTCGAGCTGACCATCGTCGCCCAGCCCGGCGTGATGGTCGCCGCGCCGTTCGAGAGCGAGCGGCTCGGGCGGTTCGTCGTCGCCGGCTGGAGCCACGAGACCAGCCGCCGTGACGATGGCGCGGCGATCGAGGTCCAGCACTACACCCTGCAGGCGCCGGGCAGCGGCAAGCACCGGATCCCGCCGATCCGGCTCGAGCTCACCGACGGCCGCGGCGCCCTGGTCGCGCCACCGGTGACCGGCGCTGACGCCGGGGTCGGCTCCGCCAGCGCCGCGCCCGCCAGCGCCGCGCCCGCCGGCGCCGCGCCCAAGGAGGTCTTCACCGAGGAGGTGCCGCTGACCGTGGCGATGGTCGACGCCGCCCGCGCGACCCAGGACCTGGCCGGCCCGCGCGGCCCGCTCGACGCCAGCACCCGCGACGATCGCTGGATCTGGATCCTCGGCGGCCTCACCGCGCTGGTGATCATCGCCGGCGCCGGTTGGGTCGGCGTGCGCAGCGTGCGGCGGACGCGCGATCGCCGGGCCCGGATCTCGGCCTACGAGGTCGCGGTCCGCCGGCTCGGCGAGCTCGAGCACCGGGGCGCGCCCGACGACGCCGCGGCCGACGCCTGGTTCGTCGAGCTGTCGGCGATCGTCCGCAACTACCTCGAGGGTCGCTACCAGGTCCGCGCGCCCGAGCTCACCACCGAGGAGTTCCTGCAGGAGGCCCGCCGCGCCGCCGGGCCGTCGACCGGGTTGTCGCTCGGCCACCGCGATCTGCTGACCGCGTTTCTCGAGCGCTGCGACCGGGTCAAGTTCGCCGGCTACCGGCCCGACGCCGACGAATCGCTGGCCACGCTCAAGGCCGCGCGCGCGTTCGTCGAGGACACCCGCCTGCGCTTGACGGAGGGATCGTGAAACGATTCCGGCTCTGCCTCTGGTCGAGGCTCGACCGCCGGCTGCGTCGGCCGAGCCGATCGATCGAGGGGTGTGAGCTGACCACGCTCACACCCCAGGAGCCGCCATGATCCACGAGCTCCTGACCCGGATGTTCGGGCCACGGTTCGAGTTCGCGCATCCCTGGTACCTGCTGGCCGTGCTGGCGGTGGTGCCGCTGGTGTGGTGGGCGCGGCGCCCCGCCGGCCGGATCACGTTCTCGTCGCTGGCCGTGCTGCCGACCACCGCGACCTGGCGGACCCGCCTGGCCTGGGTGCCCGACGCCCTGATCGGCCTCGCTGGCGTGACCCTGGCCCTCGCGCTGGCCGGGCCGCGGGCGGGGCTCGAGGGCAGCCGGATCCGGCGCGAGGGCATCGCGATCGCGATGGTGGTCGACACCTCGAGCTCGATGCTCGCCCTCGACCTGTCGAGCCCCGGCCACGAGCAGACCCGGCTCGACGCGGTCAAGCGCGTGTTCGAGCAGTTCGTGCGCGGCAGCAAGGGCCTGCGCGGTCGGCCCGACGATCTGATCGGCCTGGTGTCGTTCGCCCGCTACGCCGACACCCGCAGCCCGCTCACCCTCGATCACGACGAGGTCGTCACCGCCGCGCGCGACCTGCAGATCACGACCGATCGCGCCGAGGACGGCACCGCGGTCGGCGACGGCCTGGCCCTGGCCATCGAGCGCCTGCGCGAGGCGCCGGTCGCCAGCCGGGTCGCGATCCTGCTCACCGACGGCGTGTCCAACGCCGGCGAGATCGCGCCGACCGCGGCCGCCGAGCTCGCCAAGGACGCCGGGGTCAAGGTCTACACCGTCGGCGCCGGGACCAACGGCACCGCCAAGATCAAGATCACCGATCCCGACACCGGCCAGCAGCAGGAGTTCGAGACCCGGGTCGAGATCGACGAGGACACCCTGCGGGCGATCGCCGAGCGCACCGGTGGCCAGTACTTCCGGGCCACCGACTTCGGCGCGCTGCGCCAGGTCTATCGCGCGATCGATCGGCTGGAGCGGGCCAAGATCGACGAGGATCGCTACGGCGATCACCGCGAGTACTACCCGTGGCTGGTCGCGGCGGCGATGATCGCGATGGCGATCGCGTTCGGGCTGCGGGCCTCGCTGCTACGGAGGTTGCCGTGATGCCGTGGTCGGACTGGACCTGGAAGCACGCCGGGTGGATCCACCTGGTGTGGGCCGTGCTCGCGCTCATCGCGGTGCTGAGCGTCCTCGAGCTGCGCGGGCGCGACGCGCTGGCCCGGTTCCTGTCGCCGCGGATGCAGCGCCGGCTGGCGGTGCGACCGTCGATCGGCCGGGCGATCGTGCGGCTGGGCCTGGTCGCGGTGTCGCTCTTGGCCGCGGTCGGCGCGCTGATGCGGCCGCAGGCGCCGGCCGAGGGCGAGACCGTGCTCAACCTGCGGGCCGCGGCCGACATCATGGTCGTGCTCGACGTCTCGCGCAGCATGCTGGCCGAGGACGTTGCACCCAACCGCCTGACCCGGGCCAAGGCCGAGATCGCCGGCATGGCCCGCCAGCTCGCCGGCCACCGGCTCGGGCTGGTGGTGTTCGCCGGCCGGGCGTCGCCGCGCTGCGCGCTGACTCCCGATCAGTCGTACTTCAACCTGGCCTTGCGCGGGGTCGACACCCGCAGCGCCGGCCGCGGCGGCACCCGGATCGGCGAGGCGGTGCGCGCGGCCCTGGCCGGCTTCCCCAAGGCGCCCGGCGCCAAGGTGATCGTGCTCATCACCGACGGCGAGGACATGGACTCCAACCCGCTGCAGGCCGCCGAGCTGGCCAAGCAGGCCGACGTCAAGATCGTCGCGGTCGGCCTCGGCAGCGAGACCGGCAGCCCGATCGTGCTGACCGATCCTCAGACCGGCGCCAAGACCATGCTCAGCCACGATGGCCAGCCGGTGATCTCGCGGCTCGACGGCGACACCCTGCGCAAGATGGCGCTGGCCACCGGCGGCGTGTACGTGCCGGCCGGGACGTCGGCGCTCGATCTCGAGTCGATCGTGCGCGAGAACATCAGCCCGATCCTGCGGGCGGCAGCCGACAGCTCGACCCGGGTCATCCCGGCCGAGCGCTACCCGTGGCTGGTGCTGATCTCGCTGCTCGCGCTTGGCGCCGCGGTCGCAGTCGGCTCGCGCGTGGGGAGGACGTCATGACCAGGTCGATCCTGATGATGATCGCGGTGGCGCTGGCGCTCGCCGGCTGCGAGCGGTCGGCCCGGCCGGCCCGGGTCGCCTACAATCAGGGCGTGGCCGCGCTCGGCACCGGCGAGCTCGCCGCCGCGCGCGGCAAGCTGATCGAGGCGCTCAACCAGGGCGACTTCGACGACGCGCTGCGGTTCCGGGTCAACTTCAACCTCGGCGTGGTGGCGGCCAAGCTGGCCGCGGCCAAGGTCGACGGCAAGCCCAAGGACGTCGACGGCGCGCTCGAGGACTACCGCCAGGCGATGACCTGGTTCGGCGACGCCAGCGGGATCCGGCCCGACGACGCCGACACCCGCGCAAACCTCGAGCGGGTCCAGGCCCGCATCCTGTCGTTGATCGACGAGGCCAACCGCGGCGCCAACAGCCTCGAGCACCGGCTCGATCAGGCGATCGACGCCCAGCGCGCGCTGCGCGACCTTGCCCGCAAGCTGTGGGCGGCCCAGGACGCGCGCGGCGCCGGCGCCGATCCGCTGGCCGACAAGGATGGCTTCGAGGCCGCGGCTGCGCACCAGCGCGAGCTCGGCACCGAGACCGGCGTGATCGCCGACCTCGCCGGCGACGAGATCACCGCGATCGGCGGCAAGGCCGAGGACAAGCGCACCGATCAGGAGAAGGTCCGGCTGGTCCAGCTGCAGAACCTCGACCTCTACATCCAGGACGCGCGCACGGGCATGGTCGACGCCCGCCGCAACCTCCACGACCTGCACGGCGAGCTGGCCCACGGCCAGACCGAGGCGGCGCTGGCGGCGCTCAAGCGGGCGCGCGAGCAGTTGCTCGATCCGGTCGCGGCGCTGCAGGGCGTGGCCGGCGATCAGCTGCAGACCGCGCAGCTCACCGCCGCGCTCGATCAGCTCCTGCACGGCGGCCACATCGGCACCGGCGCCGATGACGGCAAGAACGCGGGGCCGCCGCAGACCCCGCCGGCCTGGCTGACCACCGGGACCCTGGCTGGCGATCAGCAGGCGCTCTCGGCGCGGCTCGAGGAGGTCAAGGCCCGGTTCGGCGCCGGCCTGGGCGCGCCGGAGCCGCTGCCGGCCGCGGGCGCCGCCCCGGATCCCCAGGCCGCCGAGCAGGCGCGGCTCAAGGGGCTGATCGCGATCGCGATGCCCGCGCTCGACGAGGCGACCGCGGCGATGACCCGCGCCAACGACGCGCTCGGCGCCGGCGATCCGGCCAAGGCACTGGTCGCGCAGCGGGACGCGCTGATGGCGATGTCGCGCGCGATCGAGCTGTTCTTGCAGCTCCGCCAGCTCATCGACATGACCCTGGCCGAGGATCGCGACGTGGTGGCGGCCTTGACGCCGGCGATCGATGGCAAGGCCACGATGTCGGCGGCCGAGCGAGCCAAGGTCGTCGGTGAGGGCACGACCCGCAACCGCGATCGCCTGGCGCGGATGCAGGGGCTGATCGCCGCCGAGAAGACCAAGGCCGGGCAGGGCGCGCCAGGTGGGCAAGGCGGTCAAGGTGCCGACCCGCACGCCGCGCAGGCCACCGCGCTCTACGATCAGCTCGAGGGGCTGCGGGCCCAGGCGCTGGCGGCGCTCGACGAGCTCGGCCAGGTCGCCGCTGGCGGCAAGGGCGGGCCCGCGCTCGACTCGGCGAAGACCGCCGAGGCCACGCTGGTCGAGATGCAGAAGCTGCTGTTCTCGGTGATCGAGCACCTGCAGGAGCTGGTGCGCGAGCAGGGCGAGACCCGCGACCAGACCGCGAAGACCGAGCTCGAGGACGACGCCGGCCGGGTGCCGCTGTGGCCGGGGCTGATCCAGCGCGAGGGTCAGCACGCGCAGATGGCGGACGCGATCGCGCAGGCCCTGGCCAAGCAGGCCGACGCCGGCAGCCAGGGCGGGGCCCAGGCCGGCGGTGGCCAGGGCCAGCCGTCGCCGCAGGCGTTCGCCGAGGCGGCGGGCGAGGTCCGCAACGCGCGGACCGCGATGCAGGACGCCAGCGACAGCCTGACCAAGGCCCGCGATCAGGCGGCGGCGATGAGCTACAACCTGCAGCCCGTGCTGGAGGACGAGAAGCAGGCCAAGGAGCACCTCGAGAGCGCGCTGCGTCTCTTGCAGCCGCCGCAGCAGCAGGGCGACAAGGACTCGAAGGACCAGAAGCCGGGCGACAAGGACTCGAAGGACCAGAAGCCGGGCGACCAGGATCAGAAGCCGGGCGACAAGGACCAGCAGGATCAGCAGCAGCAGAGCTCGAAGGATCCGCAGCCGCCGAAGGACGGCCAGGCGCAGCAGGGCCAGGAGGCCGACAAGCCGCAGAGCGCGGACGAGGCCGAGCGCCGTCTGCAACGAGTTCGCGAGCGTGAGGCCCAGCGCCAGCGCGAGCAGCAGGAGCGCCAGCGGTTCCCGACCGAGCCCGTGGAGCGCGACTGGTGAGGTTGATGCTGGTCAGCCCTGTGAGCGTGCGCGGGTCGCGGGCGCTGGCGTGCATGGTCGCCTCCGTCGCGCTGATCGCCGGCGTCGGCTCGGGCGGCCGGCTCGCGGTCGACGAGGCCGCGGCCCAGGCTGGCACCCGCGCGCGCTACCAGCTCGGCGGTGAGGCCTACGCCGGCCTGCCGTTCGTGCTGGCGGTGGTGGTCGATGGCTTCGACGACGCGCCGGCGCCGGCCCAGCCGCCCCTGACCGTGCCGGGCGCGACGATCTCGCCGCTCGGGGTCGATCACCGCGCCGCCGCCACCGTGATCTTCAACGGCCGGCGGGTCGATCAGGGCGGCGGCACCTGGGTGCTCAAGTACCGGATCGAGGTCGCCAAGGGCGGCGCGATCAACCTGCCGTCGTTGACCGTGACCCAGGGCGGCACGTCGGCGGTGAGCCCGGGCGGCCGGCTCGACGTCGCCGATCTCGACGCCACCACCGACATGGCGATCGAGCTCGCGCTGCCGCAGCGGCCGGTCTACGTCGGCGAGACCATCCCGGTCGAGATCGCGTGGCTGCTGCGCAAGGATCCCCAGGATCAGACGCTCAACGTGCCGCTGCTCGGCCTGGCCGACAGCTTCGCGATCACCGCGCTGCCGCCGAGCAATCCGCGCCAGACCATCAGCTTCCCGGCCGGCGGTCGCGACCTCGAGCTCGGCTACCAGCAGGATCAGATCAACCGCGACGGCGGGACCTACACCCGCCTGCGCTTCGACGTGCTGGTCACGCCGCTCAAGGTCGGGTCGCTGGTGATCCCGCCGGCCCACGTGGTCGCGCGGCTGCCGACCGGGGTCGGGCGCGACGCGTTCGGCTTCCCGACCGCGCGCTCGCAGCTGTACCGGGCCAGCGACGTCGCCCGCACGCTCGAGGTCCGCGCCCTGCCCGAGACCGCCAAGCCCGACAGCTTCGGCGGCGCGGTCGGCTCGTCGTTCTCGCTGGCGGTGGCGGCCAGCCGGTCGGTGGTCCAGCTCGGCGAGCCGGTCGAACTCGAGCTGTCGATCAAGAGCGATCGTCGGCTCGACGCGGTCGGCCTGCCCCGGCTCGACGGTCCCGGCGGCCTGCCGCGCGACCGGTTCCGGGTGCCCGACGAGTCGCCGATCGGCGAGCTGTCGGCCGACGGCCTCAGCAAGAAGTTCAAGGTTTCGGCCCAGGTCATCGGGCCGGCCACCGAGATCCCGGCGTTGGCGTTCTCGTACTTCGACGCGGCGGCATCGACGTATCAGACCATTCATAGCGAACCGATCGCGCTGTCGGTCAAGGGCGGCGCGATGGTCGGGTCGGATCAGGTGGTCGGCGCCAAGCCGG
>JAYVSF010000414.1:0-1658 GCA_043775605.1 Myxococcales bacterium | reverse complement strand
GGTGATCAGCCCGAGGTCGCCGGCCGGGTACGACGGCCCGCGCCGACCGGACTCGGTGCGCGCCTACCCGGGCCGGCCGCGCAGGTCACCGGTGTGGTTCGCATGGCGGTCAGCGGCACGCCAGTTGCTGGTGCCGAGGTCGCGTTCATGAACGAGACCGGCGAGACCACCGCAACTACCGATGGATCCGGGGCGTACACCATCAAAGTGGCCAGCAGCGTGCGGTGGAAAGTCCACGCTCGCACCGACACCGCGGTCGGATATCCGGAGGCCTTCGAGGTCACCGGGGCCAGCGCGGTCCGCGATCTCGAGGTCAGGCCGCTGGGCACCGTCCGTGGTCGGGTCACCGACGGGCGGGGCGCGCCGGTCGCGGGCGCCGACGTCAACATCGAGGTCGAGGGCTCGGCCCGAAACCTGCTCGAATCGGCGGTTGCGCTGTCGACCCAGTCCGACGGCCAGGGCCGCTTCGAACTGCGGGCGCTCGCCGGCGGCGCCAAGGTCCGGGCCGCGCGCGGCATGGCCCAGGGGCTGGCCACCATCGGCATGGTCCCGCCCGACGGTCAGATCGAGATCGAGATCCGGATCCAGGCGCCGGTCCGCATCCGCGGTCAGGTCATCGATCGCGAGAGCAAGGCCCAGGCCGGCGCGACCATCAAGGCGCTGGCCGCGCTCGAGCCCGGGGTCTACGAGCGCGCGCAGGTCACCGCCGACAGCGACGGTCACTTCGACCTCGAGTTGCCGGCGGGCTGGGTCCGGCTCGAGGCCGCGACCGCCGGCGGCGAGCGCGCGCCGGTGTGGAACCAGTCGATCGTCGCCGGCACCACCGTCGACAACGTCGCGCTCGTGGTGTCGGCCGGGGAGATCCTGCGCGGCCTGGTGGTCACCGCCGACGGCACGCCGGTGTCGGGCGCCCGCATCCGGCTGGTCGCGGCCTCGACCTTCGACACCGTCACCAGCGGCGACGGCACGTTCGCGCTGTCGGTGCCCGAGCGCATCTCGTACCTGGTCAAGGTCCGCCACACCGACGGCTACGTCCAGCGCCAGGTCGAGAGCTGGGGCGACAGCGAGCAGTTCGTGATGCCGCGCTTCGGCCGGCTGGCGATCAAGGTCGCGGGCGCGGCCAGCGACGCCAAGGTCCAGATCGACAGCTTCGTGCCGGCCGGCGAGGCCGCACCGCGGGCCCCGGCCGAGGCCAGCTTCCGCGGCAGCAAGGACGCGATCGCCGTCGACGGCCTCGAGCCCGGCCACTACTGGCTGACGGTGTCGGCGGTCGGCTCGTTCTCGGTCCGGGTCGAGGCGATCGTGCCGGCCGACGGCGTCGCCGAGGTGTCGGTCAACCTGGCGCCGCCGGTCAACCCCGGCAAGCTCGGGGCGCGCGCGGTCACGGCGGGGGGCAGGCCGTGCTGAACGCCGCCCTGCTCCTCCTGCTGCAGGCGCTGAGCCTGATCCTGTTCTTCAACCGCTGGATCGCTGGCGTCTCGCTCAAGCTCCTGCGCCGCAAGGTGTTCGACGAGGTCGACCTCACGTTCCAGCCGACGGTGACGGTGGTGGTGCCGATGTTCAACGAGGGCGCCAGCATCCGCGGCACGCTCGAGAGCCTGCTGGCGCTGAACTACCCCGCCGGCAAGCTCGACATCGTCGTGGTCGACGACTGCTCG
>JAYVSF010000413.1:0-3303 GCA_043775605.1 Myxococcales bacterium | reverse complement strand
ACCGTCTACCTCGGCGATCAACCGGGCGCGCACGCCCGGGTGCGGCTCGACCGCAACCATGACGGCACCATCGACGACCGCGAGGCCAGCGCGATCGGCGACGAGATCGCCAACCTGATCCGACCGGCCGTCGACCTCGTGATCGACGATCGCCGGGTCGCGATCGACTGGGCGACGATCGACGTCGGCCTGGGCACGCCCGAAACCGCGGCCGGCGCGCTGTCGGTCGACCTGATCGGCTGGGCCTGCACCGAGACCGGCACCCGCCACCACCTCGCGCTCCACGATCAGGTCCACCTCGACACCCCGGGCGAGATCGAGGTCCGGCTCGACGAGACGCCGGGCGTCACCCTGGGCCCGCGCCGGCTGGGCGGCGACCCGATGCCCGACACCATCGCCACCTGGCGCGGCGACGAGGCCCGCCTCACCACCGGCCTCGAGTTGGCCTACGCCGTCGACCTCGCCCACGCCATCCGTCCCGACGACGGCCGATGCGCGGGCGGCGGGCACGCGGCCGGTGCGCGCCGACGCGGCACTGTGCTGCTGGCGACCGGGGCGGTCGCCGCCGTGGCCGCGATCGCGGTCACGACCGTCGTGCTCCGTCGCCGCCGCCCCCGCCCTTCCTGAACCACGCCCCCAGAGGCGAGGCGCTGGCTGTCAGAACTTGAACGGGTACGAGAACGTCGCGCCGGTCTGGGTCTTGGCGAAGGTCGCCTTCTGCACCGCCGCGGCGACGCACGAGCCGAGCGCGCCGTCCGGGCTCTCCTTCACGGTCACGCTGGAAACGGTGCCGCTGCCCGCGACCTTGACCGAGACCTTGACCGTCCCCTTGGCCGGCGACTTCGACGCGCAGGCGTCGACCTTCGAGCGGACCTTGGCGATGCCATCGGAGATGTCCGACTTGCCGAGCTGCTCGGGCAGGCTGGTGTTGACCGGCGGCGGCGGCGCGATGGTGGTCGTGGTGGCCTTGGGCGCCTTCTTCAGGCAGCAGGCCGGCTTGGGATCGGCGAGCAGACACGCGACCTCGTCGATGCAGCCGCCGCCGCTGACCTTCTCCGGCTTGACCGGCGGGATCACGACCCGCTCCGGCTTGGTCGGCTTCTCCGGCGGGATCACGACCTTCTCAGGCTTGGTCGGCTTCTCCGGGGTCGTGGTCCGCTCCGGCTTGGTCGGCTTCTCCGGGGGCGTGGGCTTGATCGGCTTCTCCGGCGAGGTCACCGGCGGGGTGCCCGGGTCGGTCGCGCTGCCACCGCCCGGCGGCAACTCGCCCGTCGCCGACGAGCCCGAGCCGCTGCCACCGCCCGGCGGCAGGTCACCGGTCGCCGACGAACCCGCGGCGGTCCCGCCACCCGGCGGCGGCACCGGCGGCTCGGCGCTGCCGGGGCCGGTGGCGACCAGGTCGCTGCCCGGACCCTTGCCGGCGTTGGCGGCGGCGGCGGTGGTCGTGTTGGTGCCCTTGTTCCGGGACAGCATCACCACCACCAGCACCACCGCGACCGCTGCCAGCAGCCCGACCGCACCCAGCAGGATGTAGAGGGTCTTGTTGTTGTTCCGCGCCCCGCCCGAGACCGGCATGATCACGGCCGGCTCGTGGAAGGTCGCGGTCGAGAACACCGGGAGATCGTCGACCGAGCCGACCGACGAGCCCGAGCGCGCGGGCGCGGCCTTGCCGCCGAGATACGACGACGCCATCGACCGGATGTCGATGAGGCCCGAGCCCTCGCCGCCGCCGTGCTGGGCCGAGCCGCCCGACGACGACGCCGACGCGGCCGGCGCCGAGCGACCGCCGTCGCCGGCCATCGCCGCCAGGTTGTTGAGCGAGAACAGCACCGAGTTCTCGCTGCGCTGGCCGCGCATGCCGGCAGCGGTCGCGGCCGGCGAGCCCTGGGGCGCCGCACGACCACCGCCGAAACCACCGACCTCGGGCGCCGGCGGCGCGACGTCGCCGAACAGATCGCCACCGTCGTCGGCGACGGCCGCGACCTTGGCAGCGTGGGCCGCGAACACGTCGCCGACCTCGGCCCGCGCCGGGGCCGCCGGCTCCTCGAAGCCCGCGGCCGAGCCGAACATGCTGGCCACCGCGTCGTTGCCCGACGACGGCGACTGGGCGTGGGTGGTGCTGCCGCCGGCGACCAGCGCCGCGAAGTCCGGCACCTGCGACAGGGGCAGCCAGTCGGTGAAGCCCTCGCGCCAGACGTAGCTCTCGGCGTCGAGCTCGCTGGCCGCGAACCGAGCCTGGATGTCGGCGACGGTGATCGGGCCGACCTGCTCCTGATCGATCACGACGTGCCAGACCGCGTCGTCGGCCGGGGCCGGCGCGCCGGCGTCCTGGCTCCCGTAGTCGTAGACCCGGGTCTCCTTCTGATCGTACGGCGCGGCCGCCGGCTCCTCGGCCGCGCCCGCGGTCCCGCGGACGACGATGATGTTGCTGCACTTCTTGCAGCGGATCTTGAAGACCTTGCCTTTGACCTTGTCATCGGCAATCGAGTACTTGGCAGCGCAGGCGTCGCAGACGATCTTCATGAGCGTTTCCTGGTTCGCGCGATGGCGCGAGGTGACGGTCCAAGGCTTGGACCCCCAAGCTCCCCAGCGAGCTTGGCGAAAAATGCTACCACCTGGGCCCACATGGGATCCAGCGACGGGCCGGCCGGTTTCCGACGGCCATGCTCACCTCGCGCGATTGCGGTTCAGGCCGCGAACGGGTCGTGCAGCGAGATCGTGTCGGCCCGATCGGCGCCGACCGAGACCAGGTAGAACGGCACCCCGGCCCGGGCCGAGATGGCCGCGACGTAGGCGCGCGCGGTCGCCGGCAGATCGTCCCAGGCCCGCACGCCCGCCAGCGACGTCCATCCGGCGAAGCGCTCGTACACCGGCACCGCGCGGGCGATGTCGTCGGGATCGGTCGGCAGCTCGTCGATCTCGCGGCCATCGAGCGTGTAGGCGACGCAGGCCGCGACCTCGGGCAGGCCGGCGAGGACGTCGAGCTTGGTCAGGGCCAGCCCGTCCATGCCCGACAGCCGGATGCCGAGCCGCAGCGCCGGCAGATCGAGCCAGCCGCACCGCCGCGGCCGACCGGTGGTCGCGCCGTACTCGCCGCCGGCCTCGCGCAGGGCGTCGCCCTCGGCGCCGTGCAGCTCGGTCGGGAACGGGCCGGCGCCGACCCGGGTCGCGTAGGCCTTGGTGATGCCGACCACGCGGTCGATCTTGGTCGGGCCGATGCCGCCGCTCTGGCAGGCGCCCGCCGCGATCGTCCACGACGACGTGACGTAGGGATAGGTCCCGTGATCGATATCGAGCAGCGAG
>JAYVSF010000412.1:0-15702 GCA_043775605.1 Myxococcales bacterium | reverse complement strand
CTCGCTGCTGATCGGCTTCGGCGTCGGCCTCGCGGTGGTGTCGATCGGCGCGCTGATGGGCGTGGCCGCCGGCTACTTCGGCGGGCTGGCCGACAGCGTGCTGTCGCTGATCATCAACGTGTTCCTGGTGCTGCCGGGGTTGCCGCTCGCGATCGTGATCGCGGCCTACCTGCCGGCCGGGCCGATGACCGTCGCGTTCGTGCTGGTGATCACCGGCTGGGCCTGGAACGGGCGGGTGCTGCGCTCGCAGACGTTGATGCTGCGCCAGCGCGACTTCATCGCAGCGGCGGTGGTCAGCGGTGAGAGCAGCCTGCGGATCATCACCCGCGAGCTGTTGCCCAACATGACGTCCTTGCTGGTGGCGCAGGTGATCGGCGGGACCATCTACGCGATCGGCGCCCAGGTCGGCCTCGAGTTCCTCGGCCTCGGCAACGTGTCGTCGGTGACCTGGGGCACCAACCTGTACTGGGCGACCAACGACTCGGCGCTCCTCACCGGCGCGTGGTGGACCTTCGTGCCGACCGGGCTGTGCGTCGCGCTGGTCGGCTTCGGGTTGGTGATCCTCAACTCCGGCTTCGACGAGATCACCAACCCGCGCTTGCAGCAGGAGCGGGCCTGGCGGGCCTACCTGCTGGGCGCGCGCGTGGCCGCGACCCGTTCGACCCCGGTGGTGAGCCATGACTGACCCGGTGTCGGCGGCGACCGCGACGGCGCCCGTGCTGTCGGTGCGCGACCTGTGTGTCGACTACATCACCAGCACGGGCCCGGTCCGCGCGGTCGACCGGGTGTCCTTCGACGTCGCCCGCGGCGAGATCCTCGGCATCGCCGGCGAGTCAGGCAGCGGCAAGTCGACCGTTGCCCAGGCCGTGCTGCGCATCCTGCCGCCGCCCGCGGTGATCGGCGGCGGTCAGGCTTTGCTCGAGGGCGCGGACCTGTTCCGCATGTCGGAGGCCGAGCTGCGGGCGGTGCGCTGGCGGCGGGTGTCGATGGTGTTCCAGAGCGCGATGGACGCGCTCAACCCGGTGTTGACCATCGGCGATCAGCTCCGGGACACCCTGCGCGCGCATCCGGATACGGCGGCGGCCAAACGGCCCGGGCGCGCCGCCGAGCTGCTCGAGCTGGTCGGCATCGCCGCCGATCGCCTCGACAGCTACCCGCACCAGCTCTCGGGCGGGATGCGGCAGCGGGTCGGCATCGCGATCGCGCTGGCGCTCGAGCCGGCGCTGGTGGTGCTCGACGAGCCGACCACCGCGCTCGACGTGATCGTCGAGGGCGAGATCCTGCAGAAGATCCTCGAGCTGCGCCGGCAGTTCGGCTTCTCGGTCATCTTCATCACCCACGACCTGACCCGGATGATGCAGATCTGCGATCGGGTCGCGATCTTCTACTCGGGCCGCATGGTCGAGCTGGCGCCGGCCGCCGAGCTGCGCCGCGCGCCGCGTCACCCGTACACCCAGGGCCTCCTGCGCGCGTTCCCGTCGGTCCACGGCACCGAGACCGAGCTCAAGAGCATCCCCGGCGCGCCGCCCAGCCTGCGCGATCCGCCGCCCGGCTGCCGCTTCCACCCGCGCTGCGATCAGGTCATCGACCGCTGCCGGACCGAGGAGCCGAAGCTCATCGCGCTCGGCGGCCGCCGCGCCGCCGCCTGTCACCTGGTCGAGCCCGAAGGCGCCGCGTCGGCGTGACCGTCGCCGCGCGCACGGGCCGGTCGGCGCGGAACGGGCGCCAGGGCTTCTCGACCTCGTGGGTTGCGCCGGCTGGCCCCGGCCCCGCGGGTCACGTCGGGGGATGCGGCTCTCCGTCGGTGGCCCAATCGACGACGAGCGCGTCGGGGACGCCCTCCCCCGGTACGTGGCCGAGACGAAGATCGGCCTAGCGGCAATGCCGTCTCGCTGTGAACGTGGCGAGGTCTGGGACGTGGTGACCGGGACGCGGAGCGAGTACGATTGGGCCGTGGCGGCACCCTCGACGACCATCACTCGGCCCGAGGCGCGCACCATGGCGGTCGAAGACTTGGTAGCGATGGTGCTCGCCGGCGCGGTCCGGATTCCGATCTTCCAGCGTGACCTCGCCTGGGACAGCAAGGACGTGGTGGAGCTGTTCGACAGTGTTTACCGCGGATTCCCGATCGGGTCCCTGCTGCTGCAAGAAGCCGAGGCGGAGGGCGCGGAGGTCGAGGTCGGCCCACTGCGAGTCGTGGGGACCGAGCGGTCGGACGCCCTCTGGGTGGTGGATGGCCAGCAGCGGCTCACCGCGTTGGCGGTGACCCTCGGACGGTCGGGACCGCTCCCGACGACGCCGACGGATCCATTCGTCGTGTACTTCGACGCGGTGACCGAGACGTTTCACCCGCCAAACAAGAGCGGCGACGTCCTGTCTACCTGGGTTCCGCTACCCCAGTTGCTGGACGGGGCCGCGCTCAGTGAGTGGGTGTTCGGCTGGCAGCACGGCAGCGACGCCGGGCTACGAGGGCGCGTGTTCGAGGCGGGCAAGCGGCTGCGCGACTACAAGGTGCCGCTCTACGTGATCCGGACCGGTAATGAGGAGGTCCTGCGCACGATCTTCTCGCGCGTGAACAACAGCGGGAAGCCCCTCACCTGGGTCCAACTCCACGATGGCCTCTTCGGCCGCAAAGGGGCAGCTCCGTCCTCGCTCTCCGCCCTCGCCGACAGCTTGGCCACGCTCGGCATGGGCCGACCGAGTGACGACGAGCTCCTGCCCTGCCTGGTCGCGTACCAGGGCCTCGACGTCACGCGCGGCTTTCAGGAGCACCTCCGCGCCGACCCGACCTTCCTCGAAGGCGTGGCCGCCGCAGCGCTGCCCATCCTGCGCACGCTCCTGGGTTTCCTCCGCAGCGCTTGCACGATTCCGCACCTTCGGTTCCTGCCGTACCAGACGCCCATGGTGGTCCTCACCCGCTTCTTCAAGCAGCACCCGCAGGTCAGCGACCGCACCCGCATCCTGCTCGTGCGCTGGGTCTGGCGAATCCTGCTCGATGCCGATCCCGACAACCACATGCTCCGACGCAAGGGCGTCGCCGCGGTGACCAGCGACGAAGAGGAGAGCGTGCAGGAACTCCTGCGCCTGGCGACCGCGGCGCCGGTGACCTTTGTCACCCCGACTGCCTTCGACGCGCGTGGCGCCAAAAGCCGCCTCGTCTTGCTCGGCATGGCGTCGCTCGTGCCGCGCACGTTGGACGATGACTTCGGCGTGATCGACCTCGCCGGGCTCGTGCGAGACCACGATGTCGACGCGTTCCGCCCGCTGTTCTCGCGGCGCGGTCGCGCCACCTCCAGCCCCGGCAATCGGGTGCTGTTGCCCGGTACCGGCGCGGCGACAACCGCCTTGCGTGTGTTCATCGACCGTCACGGTCTCGAGCACGAGGTGCTGCGATCTCACGCGATCGATCCGATCGTCGCGACCGCGATTCGCGACGGCGATGTCCAGGGCGGTCTTGACCGTCGCACGGCCATCCTGGGTGATGCTGTCCAGCGTCTGGGCGATCGGATGGCCGAGTGGGGTCGCACCGATCGACCTTCCCTCGAGTACCTGATGAGGCGCGCGGCACGATGACCGAGCGCCTCGCCTCGGTGTGGCTCGAGGACGTGCGGGTCGGCGAATTGCACCAAGACGCCGACGAGTACATCGAATTCCACCCGGACTTGCGATGGCAGGATGCGCCCGGCCGCCCCGTGCTGGGTCAGTGGTTCGAAGACCGCCCGGGCAAGCGCCAGCGTGGTCGGCGCCAGGGCGATCTGCCCTCGTTCTTCGCCAACCTGATCCCCGAAGGAGACCTTGGGCTCATCCTGCGCGCCCGCCTCGGAATTGCCGATGGCGATGACCTTGGCCTCCTCGCGGCGACGGCGCCCGACCTGCCGGGCGCCGTGGTGGTTCGCCCCGAAGACGGTTTCGTTCCGATTGCGGCGACGAAATGCCCGACACCGGAGGCAGTCGAAGGCCCGAGCCTTCGCTTCTCGCTCGCCGGCGTCCAGCTCAAATTCTCGATGTTGCGCTCGGGTGGCAGGCTGGCGTTCCCGGGCGTCGGCGAGAGGGGCGACGTCATCGCGAAGGTCGCGAAGGGTGACTACCCCGGGCTCTGCGAGAACGAGTACGTCACCATGGAGTGGGCGCGACGCTCCGGGTTCGAGGTGCCGGCGTGCGAACTCCGCACGCTCGCCGATCTCGTCGAAGTCCCTCACGAAGGCGACCCCGCCGAGCCGGTGTTCGTGATCGATCGCTACGACCGCGCCGGGCCAACACGGATCCACCAGGAGGACCTCATGCAGGCCCTGGGGCGCTCACCGTGGCCACTCGACAACAAGTACCACGATGCGACGTACGAAGGGATCGCGTCACTCCTCTCGGGGGTCGTCGGGCCGACCGCGTTCGACGAGGTGCTGCGCCGCCTCGCGTTCATGGTCGCGTCCGGAAACAACGACGCTCATCTCAAGAACTGGTCGCTCCTCTATTCCGATCGTGTGAACGCTCGGCTCACGCCGCTCTATGACCAGACCTTCGCCGGCCAGTGGCCCAAGTGGGAGAAGACCCTGGCCCTCAACCTGGGTGGCACGACCCACTTTGCCGCGATCGATGTCCGCCGATTTCAAGAAGTCGCTCGTCGGTGTGATCGCGACGACGCCGCCGCCGCCGAGGCCGTGACCGCGTGCATCGATCGGATCGCCGCAGCCTGGGCCCAAGTCCGCCGCGAGCTGCCAGTGCCCGAGCCGTACCGCGCGAGCCTCCGTCGCCACTGGGCAGCCGTCCCCCTCCTGGCACCGCACGCCCTGCTCATCGCCTGACGGGCCGTCAGCGCGGCCCGGCACGCGGCCAGCACGTCGGCGTGGGCCTCGAGATCGCGCGCGCCGGCGGCAGCGAGCTCGGCGGCGAGGCCGGCCGACACGTCCGGGAACAGCTCGAGCTCGTCGGCGTCGTGTTGGTGCTCGGCCAGGTGCATGACCGGCGTCAGCGCGTCGAGGGAGCACAAGGCCACGGTCCGCCGAGTCGCACTCGCGCGGCGATCGCTCGCGCTTCGTGTATCGTGCTGCCATGATCGTCGTGCGCACCGTGGTCGCGCTCGCGCTCGCGCTCGCGGTCGTCGCTTGTCGCTCAAGCGCAAGCGCAACGACCGATCCGCCCGCGCCAGCTCCGATGACGACGACGAGCGAGGACTCACGACCTGCGACGAAGGGCGGACCGCCGCCCGTCATGGCCACCAACGCGCCGGTGGACCGGCCGAGGACGATCACCGTCAACCACCTGGCGCGGATCGCGGCCCTCACGGTGGAGGCGAAGAAGAGCTACCCGGTCGCGAAGGCCCGTTACCTCGACGGGCTACCCGCCGGCGAGCATTTCTTCGTGGTCGCCAGGCTGACCAGCGGAGCGGCGAAGGAGAATGTCTTCATCACCGTCAACAGCATCACGGACGGCACGATCAACGGCACGATCGCCAGCGACATCGTGAACGTGGCGGGCTTCAAGACCGGCGACGCCTACGTGTTCAGCGAGGACGAGATGGTCGACTGGGTGATCTCCAAGCCCGATGGCTCCGAGGACGGCAACCTCGTCGGCAAGTTCCTCGAAACCCAGCCCTGACAGGGTCGGCCACGGTCACGTCGCCGGCGCGACCGTCGCCGCGAGCGCGGGCTTGGCGGTGCGGTCGGCGCGGAACAGGCCCCAGTGCTTCTCGACCTCGTCGGCGGCCGGCCCGCCCTTCCAGTTCTCGTCGAACGCCTCGAAGTAGGTGACCGGCACTCGCGCCGCGGTGGTCCACGCGGTCAGCTCGGCGAAGAACCCGGCCTGGGCGGCGTCGCTGGCCTCGCCCTTGATGAGCTTCGCCTGCTCGCCGGTGCCCGCGACCGAGGTCGCCCAGCCGGTCTCGCCGAGAAAGATCGGCAGCCCGGGGTGGCGGGCGATGACGTCGGCGCGGCGATCGCGGGTGAAGGCCACCGCCTGCGCGAGCGGCTGACCGTTCCACATCGGGTGGACGTGCAGCACGATGAGATCCAGTTCGGCGGCCAGCCGGTCGCTGTCGGGCCCGAGCCAGAACCCGAAATCGTCGGCGGTGGCGACCGGGACCTTGGTCTGGCGCCGGACCTCGCGCACGCGATCGATCAGCACCGCCGGGTCGACCTTGTGATCCGACCACGACACCTGGGTCTCGTTGCCGACGACCACCGCGACCACGATGTCGGGGTAGGCGTTGGCCAGCGCGATCGCGGCGTCGACCTGGCGCTGATCGGCGGCGGCGTCGCCGGCGATCCACGCCCCGAGCAACACGCGGACGCCGGGCTGCTCGGACCGGATCAGCGCGAGCAGCCGGTCGGCCAGGTCGTCGGCGCTGTAGAGCCGCAGCAGGCGCCAGCGCGGGGCCAGGAGCGCCAGGTCCTCGCGCAGCTGCGCGGTGGTCGGGTCGGCGCCGCCCGGTCGCTGGCCGTCGCGATGCGGGCCGTAGCAGATCCCGTTGCCGAGCCATTGCCCGTCGACGTCGAGCACCAGCGGGCGCCGTGCGCTCGCCACCGGCGTCGTCGTCGCGCCGTGGCCACCGCAGGCCGCGGCCAGCGCCATCATCGCCATCAGCGCGAGCGCTGGCGACCCCACAGCGAGACGTCGAGGTAGGTCCGAAGCTCGTACTCGTGGCCCCAGCGGTGGGGATCCGCGGGATCGGGCGCGAAGCGCGCGCCGGAGTAGCCGTTGAGGTACCGGCTGGTCGCGCGCAGCCCCAGCTTGGTCTGGTGCTGCCACAGCCAGCGCACCGGGCCGAGGGTGTAGGCGAGGTCGCCCATCATCTGCAGCGGCAGCGTGCTGTTGAAGTCGCGGTAGTAGTCGTACGGACCCCAGTCATTGAACTTGGCGAAGCCCGAGAACACGATCGTGCGCCAGCTCGCGCGGACCTCGCCGCCGTAGCGGCTGGGCTGGCGACCGTCCTGGCCGAACGCCTGCTGGTTGCCGGCGAACAGCAGGCCGACGATCCGCCAGTCGGGGCAGGGCACCGACACGAACCGCAGCTTGGCCTCCCAGACGTCGGCGGCCGGCACGCCGCGATCCCACGCGAACCGGGTGACGCCGTCGGCCGCGAACCAGAAGCCGGCGTCGAGCGTGGTCGGCATGTGCCGGAACGCGAGGTCGAGGCTGGCGGCGAACGAGGCGTTCTCGCGCAGGTCGTTGTCCCACGCCCACAGCCAGGTCGCCGGGGTCGGGTCGTAGGTCAGCATCAGCTCGGCGGCCAGGGTCTCGCGGTTGGCCCGGACCGCGAACGGATCGTCCTCGATGTTGCGGGCCGACTTGCCTGACAGGCTCGGGCCCGGCCCGATCAGCGGCTTCTGCCACATGAGGTTCGGCGCGAGCTGGAACTTGCCGACGTCGATGGCCACGCCGGCCAGGAGGTTGGCCTGGTTGCCCGAGCCCGAGTCCTTGAGCGACCAGCCGGTGTAGGTGATGCGGGCGTCGGGGCCAGCGTCGGCGACCAGGCCCATGTACGCGCCCTGGACGTAGCCGTGCAGCGGCCCGGTCTCGACGGTGAGCTTGGCGCGGGCGCCGAGGGTGTCGGTGGCCAGCACCTTCTCGACCGCGCCGGTCTCGGTCAGGAACGGATCGTCGACCCGGGTCGAGCCGGCCCAGATGCCGGCGAGCTCGAGGCCGAGCGTGCCGAACCGGCGCTCGAGCCCGAGGGTGGTCTTGCGGGTCGAGCGCTCGGGCACCGCCGCCGAGGTCCCGCTGGCCGTGGCCTGGCCCAGGTCCTCCTGGTGGATCAAGGTCAGGTCGAAGCCGCCCACATGCCGGCGGTACTTGGCCAGCAGCGCCGGGTTGGCGCCCCACCACAGCTGCGGCCCGAGCGCGAGCTTGAGGCCGTCGAGCTGGCGCTTGCCGGCGATCTCGATGCCGGACGGCGCGTCGGCGTCGTAGACGTCGATGTTGGTGCCGTAGTTGGCCTCGCGGTAGAGGCCGAACAGGTCGCCCTCCGACGCCCAGTGGTAGTGGCCGGTGCGGAAGAAGCCGTCGAGGTGGAAGTAGTCCTCGTCCCAGGCCACGCCGGCCTTGTAGACCCGGACCCGGTCGAGGCCGGTGAGCTCGCGGGTGGTGGTTCCGGCGACGGTGCCGTCGGGGTTGGTGGTCACCCCGGTCACGACCTCGACCGGCTTGCCCCGCCGCTCGTAGAAGATCTCGTCGATCGGGTTCTCGGCGACGTGGCCGAGCACGTTGACCTCGACGGTCGCGACCAGCTTGTCGGTCGGCTGGAGCTGGAGCGTGGCGTTGAACGACTCCATGTGGTCGACGCCGCGCCCGCCGCCGGCCACGTCGGGCCGGGCCCACTGATCGTTGCCGCCGGTCTTGTAGGTCTGGAACGACAGCCGGGCGTCGGTCAGCCGGACCTTCTGCAGGTCGGCGGTCTCGGCCAGGGCCCGGTCGGCCTTGTAGAAGTGGCTCAGGCCGTCGAGATCGATGGCGTCGAAGTGGCGGGCGATCGCGTCGGTGGTGGTGTCGGGATCGTAGGCCGGCAGCGCGAAGGCCTGGGCGAGCGCGTAGTAGGCGGTGCGCGGCTGCAGCTCGTAGAGGCCACGGCCGTCGGGCGCGCCCTTGGCGCACAGGCCCCACCACTCCTCGTTCATGTTGTTGTGGCCGGCGACGAAGTCATCGGCGTAGCCGCCGTTGGGCCACGACGCGTTGGTGTCGTGGCGCTCGAGGTTGGTCTCCTGCTTGTACTTCCACCAGCCGTCGCTCCACTGGAAGATGGTGCCGCCGATGGCGTTGCCGGTGCCGCCCTTGCCGGCGGTGTGCTCGTAGATCTCGCGCCACTGCGCGACCAGGTAGCGGGCCTGGGTCCGATCGTCCTCGCGTCCGCGGCGGGCGTCGAAGGCGTCGGCGCCGAACTCGGTGAACATCACCGGCAGGTCGAGCTTGGCGCGGACGACGTCGTAGAGGTCGCCCATCGACTTGCCGCGGTAGACGTTGGCGCCGAACACGTCGAGACCCTTGCACTCCCTGGCGATGACGTCGATGTACTGCAGGTCGCCGTTGGCGATCGCCACCGGGTGGTTGGGGTCGCGCGCCTTGGTGTCGCCGATGATCTCGCCGAGCAGCGAGTAGAGGTAGGTGGCGCGGGCGGCGTCGCGCTCGCCGGCCGGCAGGGCCTCGATCTCGAACGAGCTCCACGACAGCCCGTAGTTGTTCTCGTTGCCGTACAGCCACATCAGCAGGCCGGGCGTGCCCTTGTAGGCCTCGACCATCCCGGCGATGTCGCGCTTCACCGCGGTCCGGAACGTCGGGCTCGAGTAGTCGACCGCGGCGACCCACTTGCCGTCGAGGGTGTAGCCGTAGCGGCCGACGGTGTGGTTGAGGATCGTGTAGATGCCGTAGTTCTGGTAGATGTGCGCGATCCACCGGGCCGGGATGCCGGCGTAGACCCGGATGGCATTGCCGCCCATCCGCTTGATCATCGGCATCTCGCTGGCGAGCGCGGCCGTGATCACGTCGTCGGGCTGATCCCAAAGGCTGTAGTTGTAATTGGTGCCGATCGGGAAGTAGTCCCAGTTGACGCCGACCACCAGCAGCGGCGCGCCGTCGACGGTGAGCCGGACGCCGTCGGCGTCGCGCAGCACCTGGACGACCTGGGCCGCGCGCTCGACGCCCTGGGCGCGGGCCAACGTCGGGGCCAGGGCGAGCGCGAGCAGCACGGCGATCGTGGTGGCGTGGCGGCGCAGGCCGGTGAGGAACCGTGGATGGTCGTGGTCGAGGGGGGTGGTCATCGATGCCTCACGGGGTTGGGGCGGCGTCGACCGCGTTGGCGGCCACGATGCTGCGGTACGCATGCGCGCTGTCCTTGGGGCTGCGGTCCTGGCTGGCGAAGTCGACGTGGACCAGGCCGAACCGCTTGCTGTAGCCGTGGCCCCACTCGAAGTTGTCGAGCAGCGACCAGTGGAAGTAGCCGGCCACCGGCACGCCGGCGTCGATCGCCCGGCTGACCTCGATCAGGTGGCGGCGCAGGTAGTCGGTGCGGCGAGCGTCGTGGATCCGACCGTCGGCGTCCGGCGGATCGGTGAACGCGGCGCCGTTCTCGGTGATGTAGATCCGCCGCGGCCGGTACTCGCGCGCGAGCCGGCGCAGGAGGTCGTACAGCGCGCGTGGCCGCACCTCCCATCCCATGTCGGTGCGCGGCGCGTCGGTGACGACCTCGACCACCTTCGGCGGACCGCCGTCGGCCGCGGGCTCGCTGCGCACGACGGTCGGACTGTAGAAGTTGACGCCGAGGAAGTCGATCGGCGTCGCGATCGTGGCCAGATCGCCGGGGGCGATGAACGGGGGGGCGCCGGCCGGGAGGTGGCCGCGGGCGACCCGATCGGCGACGGCGTCGGCCGGGTAGGCGCCGCGGAACAGCGGCTCGAGGTACCAGCGGTTGAAGAAGCCGTCGAACCAGCGGACCGCGTCGCGATCGTCGTCGCTGGCGGTGGCGGGCTCGGCCGGGACGAAGTTGAGGACGATCCCGACCTCCGCCCCCGGCGCCCGGGCCCGCACCACCGGCACTGCCCGCCCGTGCGACAGCAGCACGTGATGGGCGGCACGCAGCGCCAGCGCGGGATCGCGCAGGCCGGGCGCGTGATCGCCCTGCTCGTGGCCGAGGGTGGCTATGCACCACGGCTCGTTGTGCGTGATCCAGTGGCGGACCCGATCGCCCAGGCGCGCCGCGACGACATCGGCGTAGTGGACGAAGGCGTCGACGGTGGCGCGCGCGCCCCAGCCGCCGTGGTCCTGCAGCGCCTGCGGCAGGTCCCAGTGGTAGAGGGTGACGAACGGCGCGACGCCGGCGGCCAGGAGCCCGTCGACCAGGCGATCGTAGAAGTCGAGCCCGGCCTGGTTGACCGCGCCGCGCCCGTCCGGCATCACCCGCGGCCAGGCCACCGAGAAGCGGTACGCGCCGAGGCCGAGGTCGCGGAGCAGCGCGATGTCCTCGGGCCAGCGGTGGTAATGGTCGCAGGCGACCCGCCCGTCGCTGCCGTCGGCGATGAGGCCGGGGGTGGCGGCGAAGCGATCCCAGATCGACTCGCCGCGGCCGTGGGCGTCGTACCCGCCCTCGATCTGGAACGCCGAGGTCGCGGCGCCCCAGACGAACCCGGTGGGAAAGCGATGCGGGGCCATCGTCGCTTCAGGTGCCCGGCGTCGGGCCGGTCTCCGGATAGAGGTGACAGCGCACGCGACGGCCGTCGTCGAGCGAGCGCGCGGCCGGCTCGACGGTGCGGCAGCGGTCGTGGACGTCGGGGCAGCGCGGCGCGAACGGACAGCCGCCACCGGCTGGCTTCGCGTCGCCCGCGGGCCGAGGCGCCGCGCTCAGCCCGCCCTCACCGGCATGGGCGATCGACGCCAGCAGGGCGCGGGTGTACGGGTGGGCGGGGGTCGAGACGATCGCCCGGCTCGGCCCATCCTCGACGATCCGGCCGCGATACAGCACCATGATCCGATCGGCGAGGTAGCGGGCCGAGGCCAGATCGTGGGTGATGAGGATGATGCCGAGTCCGCGCTCGCGCTTGAGCCCGAGCAGCAGGTTCAGGACCCCGATGCGGATCGACACGTCGAGCATCGACGTCGGCTCGTCGGCGACCAGCAGATCGGGCTGCACCGCCAGCGCACGCGCGATCGCGACCCGCTGGCGCTGGCCGCCAGACAGCTCGTAGGGATGGCGCTCGAGCATCTCCTCGGCCGGCTCCAGCCCGACCGTGCGCACCAGCTCGATCATACGCGCGCGCAGGCCCTCGCGGTCGCGCGGGAAGCTCCGCGCCAGCGGACCGCCGAGGTGGTCGCTCACCGCCCGCACCGGGTTGAGGGCGCCGGATCGTCCGTGCCGGACCAGCGGCCGCTCGAGGTGGTGGGCCACGCTGTGGACCGGGTTGAGCGAGCCGAACGGGTCCTGGAAGATCATCTGGACCCGCCCGCGATACTGCAGCGAGGCCCCGCGTGGCTCGCGGGCGAGGACGTCGACCCCGTCGAGCCGGATCTCGCCGCCGTCGGGCTTGGTCAGCCGGACCAGCATGCGCGCGATCGTGCTCTTGCCGCTGCCGGACTCGCCGACCAGGGCCACCGCCTGGCCGCGCTCGAGCACGAACGACACGTCCTGCACCGCCACCACCCGATGGGCGCGGCGGAACATCCGGCTCGAGACGAACTCCTTGCGGAGGCCGCGGACCTCGAGCAACGGTCCGGGGCTTGCGCCGGCCTCGGTCATCTGTGCGGTCGTCCGGCTGATGGCATCCCGGCCTCCCGAGAGCAGGTCGCGCGTCCAGGTTCGGCGACTTTGTTCGCCTATCGAACAAACTATCGAGCCGGCCGACGGTTGTCAAGCGCCATCACGGCGCGCCGCCGCCGGCAGCGATCGTCGATCGATCGGGCCGGCACCGGAGAGATTCTCAGCCCCGGAGGGCCGGTCCGATCTCGACACTCAACCCCGGCCCGAGCTGCGCTCGGAGCCTAACGCGTGAGGGCGACGACGAGGAGCTCGGTCCCGTCGTCCGGCGTGACCGTGCCCGACTGGGGGCCATGGCCCGTGACGGTACGTCGTCGTCGGGGTCGGCACCAGCCCCGTTCGCGGGCTGGCTAGCGCGTCGCCTTGACCTTCGTGATCTCCTCGATCAGCTCCGGGATCGCCTTCTCCCAGGTCGTCACCACGCCGTAGTCGGCGACCTGGAAGATCGGCGCCTCCGGGTCCTTGTTGATGGCGACGATCGTGCGCGAGCCCTTCATGCCGGCGAGGTGCTGGATGGCGCCCGAGATCGCGACGGCGACGTACAGGTTCGGCGCGACGATCTTGCCGGTCTGCCCGACCTGCCAGTCGGGCGGGACCATGCCGGCGTCGGTGGCGGCGCGCGACGCGCCCATCGCCGCGCCCAGCAGGTCGGCGAGCTGCTCGAGGATGCGGAAGTTCGCACCCTCGCGCATGCCGCGGCCGCCCGAGACCACGATCTTGGCCGAGGTCAGCTCGGGCCGGTCGTTCTTCTGCGACTCGGTACGATCGATCCGCGCGCCCCGACGATCGAGCTCGCCGGCGGCGGCCGCGGTCACCGCGCCGACCGTGCCGAGCTCCTCGGCGGCGGTGAACTCCGACTGCCGCACGGTCACGCACATGATCGGCGTCGAGATCTCGACCGTCGCGTAGGCGTTGCCAGCCAGGATCGGCCGGGTGAACTGGTTCGGCCCGGCGAGCCCGGCGATGTCCGAGGCCATGCCGGCGTCGAGCAACGCCGCGACCCGCGGCATGATGTCCTTGCCGGTGGCGGTGGCGGTGGCGGTGACGATCGCGGCGCCGTGCTCGCCGGCCAGCCGCGCCAGGATCGGCGCGTAGGTCTCGGCCATGACGTCGGCCAGCCCGGGATCGTCGACGGCGATGACCTGGCCGGCGAAGCGCGCGGCGGCGGGACCGGCCGCAGCAGCGCCGGCGCCGATCAGCACGATGATCACGTCGCCACCATGCGCGGCGGCGGCGGCGCGGGCGAAGGTCAGGTTGGCCAGCGCCGACGACCGCAGGCCGCTGTCGCCGAACTCACAGAACGCGAGGATGTTGCCCATGGATAACTCCTGCTCACAAGCGGGGTGGGGACCCTGCCGGCTTCGCCGGTGGGGCGGGGTGCAGCCCCGTGGGATCAGATCGCCTTGGCCTCGTCGACCAGCTTCTGGACCAGGGTGGCGATGTCGGCGACCTTCTGGCCAGCGGCGCGGGCCGCGGGCAGCGTTATGCCGAGCTGACGGGTGGACGCGGTGACGTCGCCGGCGAGGTCGGCCAGCGCCTTGACCTCCATCGGCTTCTTCTTGGCCGCCATGATGCCCTTGAGCGAGGCGTAGCGCGGGCCACCCTCGCCGGTGCCGTAGCCGTGGTCGGCGGGGCTGACGTTGTTCTTCACCGAGTGCGGCGCGACGATGCGCAGATCGACGGTGAGCACCGCCGGCAGCGGCACCACCTTGTACTCGACCCCGGCGTCGATCTCGCGGCCGACGGTGAGCGACGCCTTGTCGGCGGCCAGCTCGACGGTGGCGGCGAAGGTCGCCTGCGGCCAGCCCAGCCGGCCGGCCAGCATCTGACCGACCTGGTTGGCGTCGCCGTCGACCGCCTGCTTGCCCATGACCACCAGGTCGGGCTGCTCGGCGAGGATCAGCTTGGCCAGCGCGGCGGCGACGACCCGGGCGTCGAGCGCCTCGTCCTTGCCGTCGATGCGGATGGCGCGGTCGGCGCCCATCGCCAGCGCGCTGCGCAGCTGCTGGCCGGCCTCCTCGGGACCGACGGTCACCACCACCACCTCGGCGTGGCTGGCGCCGGTCGCGGCGTTCTCGCGCAGCCGGAGCGCGGTCTCGACCGCGTACTCGTCGAAGGTGTTGACCACCCAGCTCGCGCCCGAGAGGTCGATGGCGCCGTCCTTGAGCTTCACCTTCAGCTCGGGGTCGGGCACTCGCTTGATCGTCACCAGGATCTTCAAGGGTCGCTCCTCGGTTCGAGACCAGACGTGATGAGCGCGCCGACCCAGTCGGCGGCTTGCACCAGATCGAACTTCTTGTCGTCGCCGTGGGCGGCGATCGGCTGCTTCTTGCCGCGGCCGGGCCGGGCTCCGCGCCCGAGCAACCAGGCCAGGGCCAGCTCGTCGAGCACGCCGAAGATCATGCGGGCGGCGTGGGCGGCCGGCACCGCGGTCGACAGCTCGCCGCAGGCCTGGCCGCGGGCGATGACCCCGGCCAGCAACCGGAGCAGCTCGCCGAAGCCATGGGCGTGGTACTCGCGCATGAACTTGGTCGACTGCCGCAGCTCGATGGTCAGGACCTCGGCCGCGGTCGGCTGGGCCGCGATCAGCTCGAGGTAGGCGCGGACGAACGCGGTGAGCTGGGCTCGCGGTCGGGTCGCGCCCGCCACCGCCTCCGACAGCACCCGGTTGACGACCTCCATCCGGGCCTCGAACAGCGAGACCAGGAGGTCGTCCTTGCTCTTGAAGTACAGGTAGATCGTGCCGTCGGCGACCCCGGCCTCGCGGGCGACGTCGGCGACCTTGGCGGCGAAGAACCCGCGGTCGGCGAACACCTTCTCGGCCGCGTCGAGGATCCGCTCGCGCTTGCCGGCGCGCTCGTCCGCGCTGCTGCGGCCGGTCCGTGCGTCGGCTGAATGAACCGTCATTCAGTAGCGCTTGTACCCGCCGTGACGCGGCCCGTCAAGGGAGCGCGACAATGGGTCCCGGGCGTCGAGGTGGCCGGCTGTGCACGGCTCGTGCGGTCCGGCACCGCCACATCCGCGCGGTCGCGCGTCGCACGCTTGCACCCGACGTCGTCGGCGGCTACAACCTGCCGGTGCAAACCTCTCGGATCGTCAAGGGAAAGGTCTGGTCGCGTCGCGGCCTCGCCGCGGTCTTCGCGGCCCTGACCATCGGGCTGCTCACCGGCGCCTCCTGCAAGAAGGACGAGCGCGGCCCGGTCACCGATCCCGGCGCGGTGCTCGCCGCCGCCGACTCGGCGCAGAAGCCGGCCACGCTCGATCGCACGCCGGTGTCCGGCGTCGACGTGTCGCGGCTGCCGGGCGAGCGTCAGGACCTGTTCTTCACGATGATGGGCGCGTTGCCGTCGCCGTGCGGCAAGGCCCACTCCCTGCGGACCAGCGTGACCTCGGATCCGAGTTGCAAGCGCGCCCCGTTCGCCACCAAGATGGTCGCCGAGATGGTGGTCATTGGCGCCGAGCGCGCGATAACG
>JAYVSF010000411.1:0-3683 GCA_043775605.1 Myxococcales bacterium | reverse complement strand
GTAACGTATCGAACCGACGACGAACCCGCAATCGTCCAGGGTCGTTCGCTTCGCTCGCTCAGCGCGTCTACCTCAGGCGGAAGCGGTGGGTGACCGGGACCCAGCCGAGCAGGTCCATCTCGGTGGTCACCGTCCCCTCGGTCCAGTTGTTGATGACCAGCGGCAGGCCGTGGTCGCCCATCCGGTCCGACACGATGCCGATGTGGTCGGGGCCGGACCGGGTCGGGAAGGTGTCGAACAGGACGATGTCGCCGGGCCGCAGGGGATCGCGCGGGTCATCCAGCGCGGCGGAGCGGCGGTCGAGGTTGCGCAGCAGGTAGGGCAGGAGGGTCTTGACCCGGCGGTGATCGATGTTCGCGTCGCCGGCCCGCCGGATCATCGGGTAGGCCCGTGGCGCGCGCCGCAGGTCGCGCTGCAGCTCGACCTGGACGTCGAGGCCGGCGTTGCGCAGGGCCCGGATGATGACGTCGGTGCAGACCCCGATGGTGCGGGGGACATCGCCCATCGGGTACGACAGGCGGCGGTAGCCCTCGGTGTAGGCGTCGGCGTTGACCACGGTCTTGCGCGCGCCGATCAGCACGTCGAGCGGGTCGGGGATGCCGTCGTGGTCGCGATCGCCGGCGGCGGCCACCGCGCCGACGTGGAGCTTGGCGGCGGTGAGCAGCGGCGCCAGCTCGGCGCGATCGCCGGGCCGGAGCGCGAGTCGCTGATCGCCGACCATCAGCACCAGGTCGCCGTGGAGCGGGTAGGGCTTGGTCGGCCAGCCATCGACCGCGACCACCAGCAGCGCGCGCTCGACGTCGAGCGTGGCCGAGACCCGGTCGGGGGTGAGGTCGGGTGGCAGGGCGAGTTGGATCGACGGATCGAGATCCGGCCAGATCCCGCGATCGGTGACGCCGAGGCAGCGCTCCGGCCCCGGCGTGGTCGAGCCGGTCGGGCCCGAGGGCGCCGCCATCGAGCCCGCGCCCTGGGTGGGGGTCTCGCCGGCCGCCTGGCCGCACGCCAGGGCCGCGAGGGTAGTGGCGACGACGAGCTGAGTGCGCACGGTCATGAGACGCCTGGCCACCGCCGATCCTTGCGCGAAAACCTACGGACTGACATGAACATGACGTGGTCCCGCAGCTGGCCCTGGCGGTGGCGGCGAGCGCCGCGCTCGGCGGCTGCGTGCCGCCCGGCCCGCCGGTGGTCGAACCCGCGGTCCGGCTAGTCGTGACCGAGCAATGGGCCCAGGGCGGCCGGCTGGTGGTGGTCGACGACGCCGGCGATCGCCAGGCGGTGCTGGTGCCGCCGCCACTGGGGCCGCCGGCTGCGGTCCGCGACGAGCAGGCCGCGTTCTCGCCCGATGGCCGCTGGATCGTGTTCGCGTCGACCCGCGGGCGCGATCTCGAGCACACCCGGCTGTGGCTGGTGCCAGCCCGGACCGGCGCGGTCGCGATCCCGATCACCGACGGTGCCGGCTCCGACCTGTCGCCGGCCTGGATGCCGGACAGCGCGGCCGTGGTGTTCGCCAGCGATCGCGCCGGCACCTTCGATCTCTACCGGCTGACGCTCGACCCGCTCGGCCACCCGCGCGCCGCCCCGGTCCGGCTCACCGACGCGGCCTCGCACGAGCTGGCGCCGACGGTCGCGGCCGACGGTCGCATCGTCACCCAGGTCATCGAGCCCGGTCTGGCGCCGCGCAGTTACCTGGCGCTGGTCGCCGCCGACGGCTCGCTCGCGCCGCTCACCGATGGCCCGGTCGACGCCACCCCGGCCTGGGCGCCCGACGGCCGCCGGCTGGCCTACGCCACGCGCCGGCTACGCGACGACGGCCGCGAGCAGGGCGAGTTGATGGTGCTCGATACCGAGCGGGCGACCCCGGCGGTCGCGGTCACCGAGCTGCCGACCACCGACGAGAGCGGGCCGGTGTGGTCGCACGACGGTCGCTGGCTGTTCGCGACCTCGGTGGTGGTCGGCGACGACGACAACGCGCCGCGCTGGTCGTCGGTGATCGCGATCGACCTGCGCGATCCGCGGTTCGTGCCGCGCATGCTGCGCGACCACGTCGGTGCCATCGTCCGCGCCGGCCCGGCGCTGGCGCCGTTGCAGCTCGACGAGCGAGCCCTGGCCCGGGCCCCGGCGTACCTGCCGGCGCTCGCCGACGCCCTGCGCAAGCTCGACGACGCTCGCGCCGCTGACCGCACCACCGTCCCGCCGCCCGACGATCCCTGACGCGTCGCGATCCAGAACGAAACGCGGACGCTCAGGGCGTCGCGGACGGGCCCGGCGCCGCCGCCTTGCCCTTCTTGTCGAACGTCGAGAGGTCCATGCTATCGGCGATCTTGTCCTTCTTGGGCGCGACGCCGAAGTACAGGCCCATGGCGACCGCCAGCGCGACCGCGGCGCTGATCAGCGCGGCCATGAACGCCTTGCCGTGGATCTTCTCCGACGTCTCGGTGAACGACGCGAACGACTCCTCCTGCGGCGAGCCCCACGACGTGGTCAGCGACTCGTGCTGGGTGAACGCCTTGTACGTCATCCACCCCGCCATCACGATCATGAAGGCGACGGCCGTCCCGATCGAGGCGATGGCCGTGATCGCGCCGACCCAGTCCAGGGTGGTCAGGTGGATCTTCTTGACCTGGAGGGCGTTCGGCGCCGCGCTGGCGGCGCTGGCGGCCATGCTGGAGAGGGAAGCGAGCACGCTGTTGAGCACGAGGTCCTCCGAGTGGAGCTCGATCCTTAGACGGAACCGAGGAAGTCTGCAACCCATGGTCGCGACACGAACGTCGCTGGTCGGGACCCTGGGTGGCACTGTGACACCGCCGGTCGCCGGGCGGTTCCCGAAAAGAATGCGGGCAGGGGCGCCCACGCACGCCGGTTGCGGTCGGGCTCGAGATCGGGTCTGCTCGCGGCCCTGCGCCACCCACGTCCGTCCGCCTCTCGACCTGTCGCGCCCGGCCTCGGGCTGACCCTGGCCCTGGCTGGGGCCTGCGGCAGCACCCACCCGCGGCTCTCGCATCCCGATCATCCGCCGGCCGGCGTGCCGTCGCCGACGGTGGCGTGGCACGGCGGCGCTGCGCCGCTGTCGCGCGCGGCCGACGCCCAGCAGGTGACGATCCCGGGTGGGCGCTCGGTGGCGGGCTCGACCCCCGAGGAGCGGGCCACCGCCTACGAGGACTACCTGGCCACCTCCGGCCAGGACGCGGCGCGGCAGGGTGCGTGGTTCGACCGCGAGGAGGATCGGCACATGGTCGTCCTCGACGGCTTCCGGATCGACGCGATGCCGGTGACCAACGCCGCCTACGCCGAGATGGTGGCCGACGGCGCGGCGGCGCCACCGACGATGGACGCCCAGACCTGGACGTCCCAGGGCTTCCAGCAGGACTGGGCGACCGAGGTCGAGCGGTTCGTGTGGCCCGGCGATCGGCCGCCGCTCGGGCGCGAGGATCATCCGGTGGTGCTGGTGAGTTGGGCCCAGGCCGCGGCCTACTGCGCGTGGCGGGGCGCGGTGGTCGGCCAGCCGCGCCGGTTGCCGACCGCGTACGAGTTCGAGAAGGCGGCCCGCGGCGTCGCCGGTCAGCCCTATCCGTGGGGCGCGACCTTCGACGCGACCCGGCTTGGCGGCCACCTCGGCGGGCCGGGCGATACCGTCGCGGTCGGTTCGTACCCCGACGGGGCCAGCCCGTTCGGTGTGCTCGACG
>JAYVSF010000410.1:0-6147 GCA_043775605.1 Myxococcales bacterium | reverse complement strand
CCTGCGCTGGGGCAACGGTCAGGCCGCGCTCGACCTGACCATCAAGATGGGCGACGGCTCGGGCTGCGGCGCGTGGCTCGGCCAGGGCGTGCAGGCCGCGGCCGCCCACCTCGGCAAGGGCAGCGAGGCCTTCGCGGTCCACGTCCACGGTTCGGAGCCGGCCTACCACGACCCGCGCTTCAGCTCGCTGATGGGCGTGAACTACATCGCCGACCCGACGCCCGGTCGCCACACGACGGGGACCGCGTCGTGGAACGAGACCTTCGGCGCCGGCTTCAGCCTGCCCAAGGCCGCGCCCAAGGGCGAGGTCAACGTGTCGTGGAAGGGCACCAAGGGCAAGGGTCAGGCCCAGGCCCACTTCTCCAACGCCCACCAGGCGCTCAACGGCCTCGGCCTGTGCATGTTCACGACCCTCACCGGCAACCTGCCGTGGCTCGAGCTGACGGTGGCGGTGACCGGCTGGGACCTGACCGAGAAGGATCTGCTCGAGTGCGGCGAGCGGATCCAGAACCTGCGGGCCGCGTTCAACTGGCGCGAGGGCATCGTGCCCGCCGACTTCAAGGCCCACCCGCGGATGATGGGCGAGGGGGACGGTGCCTTGACCGCCGGCCCGCTGCGCGGCGTGCGGGTGCCGCTGCCGGTGCTGCGCGACGACTACTTCGCGCACATGCACTGGAACCCGAGCACCGGCAAGCTGACGCGGGCCCGCGCCGAGTACCTCGGGCTCGACCAGCTCCTGGCCGGCCACCTCGACGCGTGACGTGGGCCTCTTCGGCAAGCGCGACCGCGGCCCGCGGGTCCGGGTCCACGTCCTCATCCGCGGCCGGATCGGCGACGGCTGGTTCGACGTCGACGAGACCGTCGAGCTGCCGGCCGGCACTACCCTGGCCCGGCTGATCGCCGACGGCGATCGCTACCGGCTGCCGCTGGCCCACGCCCTCGGCAACAGCCCGCACCTGTCCGAGACCCTGATGTGGAACGGCGAGCGCTGCCCGGTGGCCGAGCACGGCGATCGCGCGCTGGCCGACGGTGACGAGCTGTACCTGCTGGCGCCGCTGGCCGGTGGCTGATCGAGCGGCGATCGAGTTGATCGCGATCAAGTCGGCGCGCGCGGGGCGTGGCCATCATGGGCCACACCAAGGAGTCGACCATGACCGCGGGCATCATCGGGTTGATGTTGGGCATGACCCTGGGCTTCGGCAGCGGCACCGGCGGCGGCGCGATGCTGGGCGCGGCGCTCGGACTGATGGCCGGGCTCGGCATCCACGCGATGGCCTGGCTGTGGGCCCACTCCGGCAACGCGCCCACGGTCGAGCAGCACCGGCTGTTCTGCTCGTCGTACGGCACCGCCGCCGACGCCGAACTGGCCGGCGACCTCGAGCGCGGCCGCTGGCTCGACGTCAAGCGCTGCTCGCTACAGGGCGCCGAGGTGACGTGCGACAAGCAGTGCCTGCGGCTGGTCAACGACATCGGCATGCGGCCGGGCGCCGCCTGCGGGTGCCACCCGACGACGACGCCCCTGGCGCAGCTCAAGACCCGCCCACCGCAGCACGCGGCCCGGTAGTCAGCCGAGCAGCTTCTTCTTCTGCGCGGTGAACTCCTCGTCGGTGAGCGCGCCGGCGAGCTTGAGCTCGTGCAGCGCCTTGATCTGACCGGCGACGTCGACGCTGGCGGCGGCCGCGCCACCGGTCGGCTGCGAGACGTTGACCACGATGTTCTGCGGCTGCGGCGCCGGCAGCGCCAGTTGCTGGACCATGCTCGGCAGCAGCATGCCGTTGTGCTTCGCGTCGAACGCGCCCTGGCTCATCGTCAGCATCGAGATGCCCTCGATCAACCCGATGATCGCCGGGATCCCGGTCCAGCAGAACAGCACGTAGGCGATGCCGGCCCCGGTCTGGCCGAGATAGAACTTGTGGACACCGATCCCGCCGAGGACGAGCCCCAGCACGCCGGCGGTGGTCTTGTCCTTCATGGCTCTCTCTCTTCGGGCGCTTCGGACCCGTCCTGCTCCAGGGCCGCGAGCCGATCGTCGAGATCGCGCGGCAGCACGGGCAAGGCGCTCGCGGACGAATAGTACCACTCGCCGGTGTCGACGTTGAGCTCCTCGCTGACCTCGTGGCGCGCGCGCATCAGCGCCAGCGTGCGGACCACCGACGCCTCGGGCAGGCCCGATTTCTCGACCAGCCACTCGACGGTCTGGTCGGTGCTCGCGCCGACCAGCAGCGGCCGCAGGCGATCGGCGTGGAGCGAGAGCTCGCGGTCGCGGCCCCGGGCCCGCGCGGCGGTGCGCCGGTTGACCGCCCACCGCTTCATCACGCCGAGCACGATCGCACCGACGCCGGTGAACAGGAGCGGGACCAGTCCGCCCGCCCCGGTCAGCCCGAGGGCGACGCCCGCGCCGATCGCCAGCGCGGCGCCGCCACCGACCAGCGCTCGCTCGCTGACCGGGATCGCGGCGAGCCCGTCGAGGCCGGACGTGGACGACGCGGACGACGCGGGCGGCGTGGGCCGGGGCGGCACGGCGAGGACGGCGGGCGCCGTGGTGACGATCGCCGTCGACGCCGTGGCTGGCGTCGTGGTCGTGACCACCACCTGCGGCCCGCCGCCGCCGGCCGGACGAGTCACGGTGGTCGTGATCTGCGGGACGCCGCCGATCGTGATGTTCGACCCGTCGATCTCGACGTCGCCGACGCGCAGCCTGGCCATGGCCGGCAGTATGGCGTGTTCAGCGCCCGCTGGCTCGAACCCGTGCCGAGTCCATGCCGAGTCAGCGCCGAGTCAGCGCTCGTTGACCAGGCCGGCGCGATTGCGCACCCACCACACGACCTGGGACAGCGCGGTCTTCTCGACCTTGTCGAGCAGCGATCGGACCTGGCTCTTCACCGTGTTCTCGCTCACGCCCATCACGTCCGACAGGCGGCTGCGCGGGATGCCCTCGGCCGCGAACGCCAGGATCTGGCCCTCGCGCTGCGACAGCTTGAACTCGGTCGAGATCGTGGCCACGACCGCCGCGAGCTGCTGGCGGTCGCCGTACTGCGCCCCCGACAGCGTGCGCTGGACGAACTGCGCGAGGTTTTCGGAGAAGAACGGCTTGCACACGAACTCGACGCGCAGGGCGTGCGCGCGGTTGATCGTGGCGGGATCGTTCGAGCCGGTGAGGATCAGCACCGGCATGTTGCGGTCGTTCCGGCGCAGGAGCTCGACCACGTCGAAGCCGGTGCCGTCGGGCAGGCCGATGTCGACCACCGCCGCCGCCAGCTCGGTGCCCTGCTCGATCGCGGTGACCGCGCCCTCGACCGACTCGGTCACGATGATCTCGAAGTACGGGCGCGTGTTGCGCTGGATGGACCGCCCGAGCGCCGGATCGTCTTCGACGATGAGCAGCTTTGGCTTGATCGTCGTCGGGGCGGGGGTCAACTCCATCTCAGGACGATTGTTGCCACAGAACCCAGGTCCCGGTCGACCCCTACCACGCGAATCACCCCGGCGGGGTGATCGAGATGGGTCGGATGGCACAGAGTGCCAGGTTCAGTTCACCAGCGCGCCGACCAGGCCGCCGTAGATCCTCAGCAACGTGTTGATGTCCGCGTCGGCGAACACCAGGTTGAAGCCGAGGAAGTAGTCGCGGCCGTAGGGCAGCGTCTGGAACTGGGTCGGCACGTCACCCCCGGGCGGCCAGGGGGCGATGTTGAGCTCGGCGCCGCCGGTCAGCGCGTCGTCGATGCCGCCCAGGACGTAGACCGAGCGGAAGACCTCGAGCGCGGCGGCCAGCTTGACCCGCGGCATCCGGGCCAGGGTGGGCTCGGTGACGTCGGCGGACAGGTGGAGGTGGCCGCGCAGCAGCGACGCGTCGAGGCCGGCGCCGATCGCCGAGTCCTTGAAGCCAAACCGGACCGCCATCGGTCCGAAGCGCTTGCCCCACTGCGCTGTGTAGCGGATGGCGTCGCGGATGACGGTGCGGCGCACGAAGCCGCCGCCCGGGACCGACGCCAGCTCGACCTGGGGCACGTCGCCGTCGAAGCCCTTGAGCAGCTCGACCAGGTAGAACTGATCGCCGCGGGCCGCGATCTCGGCGGTGACGTAGAAGCGGGGGGCGCCGGCCAGCAGGCCGAACTCGGAGCGGAAGCCGATCACGGTCTTGAGCCGATCGAGGCCAGCGGTGGACTCGGCGCCCGCGGCCGCAACGTCTGCGATGTCGAGGCCGAGCTCGGGGTCGTCGATCAGCCCGGCCAGGCGGCCGCCGCGCTCACCGTCGATCGCTGCGACCAGCTCGTCGGCGCGGGCGACGTAGCCGTCGACGTCGTCGAGCCGGGTCCGGACATCGGCGAGTCCGGTGCGGACGGCGGCGGTGGCGGCCTGGACGCGGGCGCGGGCGTCGGCGGTCTGGGCGGCGAACCGATCGAGGCCGCGATCGATGGTCGGCAAGGTGGCGGCGACCTGCTCGGCGGCGCGGGCGCTGGCCCGATCGATCCGCTGGCTGGCGTCGTCGATGCCGGCCAGGCGTCGGCCGACCACGCGGTCGTCGAGCTGGCGGTCGAGGTCGGACAGCCGGCGGGTCAGCTCGCCGTCGGTCCACTCGCGCGACTCCTCGACCAGGACCTGGGCGCCGCGCAGCGAGTTCTCGACCCGCGGCACCGCGCGCTCGAGGCCGCGCAGCACGCGATCGGTGGTGGCCGCCTCGATCACCCGCGGGATGGCCTCGCCCGAGCGCAGCCGCCGGTGGGGCCGGGCCTGGCTGTCGGGATCGCTGGCGTCGGGCCCGCCCGGCGACAGCTCGACGTAGTTGTCGGACAGGACCGAGCTGGCCTTGCGGGTGGCGTAGGCGTCGTCCCACAGCTCGACGCCGTCGCGCAGGCGCATCCCGACCCGGGCCTGGTTGCCCTCGATGGCGAGGCTGTCGATCTCGCCGATGACCACGCCGGCGATCACCACGCGCGAGCCGACCGGCAGCCCGCCGGCGTCGCGAAAGTGGGCGTACGTGCGGAACTGGCCACCGACCCGCGGCGGGCGAACCCGCGGCCACACGACGAGCACCGCCGCACCGGCCAGCGCGACCAGCGTCGCGATCGTGATCAGCTGCGACAGCCAGCGCACGACGCGAGTCTAGTGCACAACCTCGGGGCTCGCATCACCCGTGACCTCGGGGGCAACCGATCAGGGCGCCGCCAGGCTGGCCTGTTCGCGATCCTGGGCCTGCGCGAGGGCGCGGGTCAGCGCGGCGATGGTGACGGCGTCGGTCAGCGGCGCGCGCTCGCCGGGATCGGCGGCGAGATCGTAGGCGACGACGGTCGCCGCCGCGAGATCGCGGATCAGCTTGTGGTCGCCGACGTGGACCGCGATCAGCTCGCGACCGCCGGCATCGTCGTCGAACAGCTCGGTCAGGACCGGGCGCGCGGGTGGCGGGGCGCCGGTGCGAACGGTGGCGGCCAGGGACACGCCGGTCATGCCGGCCGGGGTCTCCAGCCCGACCAGATCGAGGAGCGTCGGGGCCAGCTCGATCAGAGTCACCGGCACCGAGCTGCGCGCGGCCGGGCCGCCGGGCGCGGCGATCACCAGCGGCACCCGGGTCTCCTCGTCGCCGAGGCCGTGGCCGTGGCAGCGGGTGTGGTGCTCGCCGAAGGCCTCGCCGTGATCGGCGGTGACCGCGATGATCGTCCGGTCGGCGGACAGGGCCGCGAGCAGGCGGCCGAGCTGGGCGTCGGCGAAGGCGATCTCGCGGTCATAGGCCGCGCGCCGACCGGCGCCGAGCCGCGGCGCTCCGGCCGGTGGCGCGTACGGATAGTGCGGGTCGATCAGGTGGACCCAGAGGAAGCGCGGGCGATCGCTCGGGGTCGCCAGCCAGGCCAGCGCGCGATCGATCACGACATCGGCGTTGTCGTGATGGCGCGACACCAGCTCGTCGGACAGGCCGATCACCTCGGCGAAGCCGCGGTAGGTCGCGTCGGAGAGCGGCAGCCGCCAGTGGCTGACGATCGCGGCGGTGCGATAGCCGCCGGCGGCGAACGCGGTGGCCAGGGTCGGCAGCGCGCTGTCCTGCAAGAGCGGCCAGCGGCGCGAGGCCGAGAACGGCAGGGTCGCGGCCATGCGGCCGTACAGCAGGGCCGGCACCGCGCGCCGGGTCAGCGGCGCCGGCGACCGCGCGCGATC
>JAYVSF010000409.1:0-8824 GCA_043775605.1 Myxococcales bacterium | reverse complement strand
TACGCCGACGTCGGCGAGGACCCCCTCGTCATGATCCGATCGAGGCCGTGAGGCGAGTTCGAACCCGCTGAGTCGCAAAGGACGAGCGGCAATAGGTGGCACGGGCACGACCGGTGTGCAAATGGCGATGATTGCAGTGCAATGAGGCACGAATTTCGCGCGACGACGCTTTGTGAAAGATAGTATTTGACATGAGGCGGGGGGGGGGGGCGTAGCGTACGAACATTCGCGAGGGGGCGGCGCTGTTCGACGCCGCGAACGGCATTGTCACCGCGGCCGATGGGCGCGGCGGAAGGATTGAACATGTCATTTCATACAGTAGCGCTCACAACGTCGTCGCAGGCATCGACCTACACCGCGATACCAGCAGTGCTCGACCCGATCTTCCCGCCGTCGGGAAACGGACTCCTGATGCCGAGCGATCTGAGCCTGGTCGCCGCGTATCATGGTAGCGCAACAGCCCAGCGCGCCCGCGTCACTGCACCGAGCCTGTTGCGCGTCGGATACCAGTCGATCCGACCGGTGCAACAGAGCGCGAAGGGCGCGCCGGTGGCCGACCCGAACTTCGCCACCTTCCTCGACAGACCGATACGGCTGCGAGCCTCGGAGGCCGTCGGCGTCGAGGGTGCGTCGACGTCGACCGAGCGAGCCGTCGCCTTGCTCTGGATCGCCGACCAACTCGAGCCGGCCCCGCCCGGCGAGGCCTTCACGCTCCGCTTCACGTCGGCGACGGCGCTCACGGGCGTGTTCGGGTGGAGCATGTTCGCGCCGGTCTACGATCAGGCGACGCCGTCCGGCGTGTACGGGGTCATTGGACTGGAATTGTTCAGCACCACGGCGTACGCGGCCCGCGTGGTCTTTCCCGGCAGCGTCTTCCGTCCCGGCGTGCTGGCCCAGCAAACTCTGGTGTCGACGGTCACCGCCGGCAATGCGAGGACGGCCTCGTGCTTCTACGACGGGTCGCTGGGACTCTGGGGCACGTTCCAGACGAACGCGCCCCCGAACATCGAGGTGTTCACCGAGGCCGCGGATGGGTCGGCCAGCGTCGAGGGTTACCTCAAGGTGGTGCGCCTGGGCGATGTCGGCGCGCCAGCATCGTGGGGAACGGGGCCGAGCGGCCCGAGCGGCGGGTACGCCGCGCCGGGGATGACCCGGGCAGGTGCCGCGGCGGCCGCCACCCCGGGCTCGCTGATTCCGCAGATCTCGGTCGCGCCCGGCTACGGCCCGGGGAACAAGTGAGCGTCCGATGACGCGTCGGAGCATCGTACGGACGGCGGCGCTCACCACGGCGATGACGCAGATCCTCGGGCCGAGCGAGTCGCGGGTCGCGATCCTGTTCACGCCGCCCACCGGCACTAGCCAGAGCTACACGCTCACCACCGACGGCGGTGCCTTGGTGAACAACGGCTTGAACCTGACGCCATCCGCAGGCATCCTCCTGCTCACCGAGGAGATGTTCGGCGACGCGGTCAAGAAGGCCTGGTACGCGGCGTCCAGCGCAGGGTTCACCATCGGCTTCCTCGAAACAGTCGTGGTCTGAGAGGAGCGGATCGATGGCCATCGACGCGCTGAGCTTGCCGTTCGACATCACCTGGCAGCGACTGGCGTGGAGCCGGGACATGCTCGACCGCTCCTACGGCGGATCGGTGCCGCCCAAGTGGCACAGCTCGCTGGCGGTCTACATCTACCCGGTGCCGCTCGCGGACACCGTTGACGACTACCCCGACCACCGCATCTTCTACCTGAAGATGACGGCGAGCGTTACAGGCTGGTCGTGGCGCGAGGAGATCGACGGGCACATCGTGGCATCATCCGGGGGTGACCCTTGGCAGCAAGCGGGCTGGGAGGCCATCGCCGCGTCGGGGTCGAGCCAGACCTACTGGCCTTGCGTGGGTGCGATCCTGCAGGTCGGCATCTACCCCCGCCCCGAGGCCGGCGTGGCCGACGACGACTACCCGTTCATCGTGGACTTCGAGCCGAAGAAGCGCGAGCTGTACGAAGCGATCACCGACACGGGTGAGGTCTTGTCGGAATCGAAAGCGAACCTGAACACCAGAAAGGGTTCCACGACCACCAATTCGGTCGACGTCTCTGCCGATGTCGGGTTCAAGATCGGAAAGGTAGGCGTGGGTGTCTCCGGGCACTACGGATGGAACCAGGAACAAGTCGACATCACGACGAGGGACTGGTCCACGGAACGTCGTGAAGTCGCCGGTCGCACGACCCAGCTGGCGCAGATGTACCAACTCTTCAACGGCTACCACAGCGGGACCAACCGAGCGGTTTTCGCGCTGTTCCCGCGTCCGCACAACGTCAGCCCGGGCCAGCAGATCGAGTACAGCCTCATCCGAGGCGACCGCGAGCTCGAGGGCCTGCAGGACGTCTTCCTCATCGTCCAGGTGCCGCGCTCGATCCCTGGTATCTGCGTGCGCGGGTACCTCGACACGGCGCACAAGAGTCCGATGACCGTTGGCACCTATTGTCCGGTCATCGTGACCCGCCGCTCCGTCGGCGGCTGCGGGACCTGGCAAGACGACCGATTGAAGTCCGTCCCGCCCCCCAGCGGTCCGCCACCTCGGGTCTTGATCAGCGGCGAGTATCATGTGTCGCTGCCTCCTTCTCCCGCGGTACCTCTACCGAACCACCAAGGCGGCGGTGGAGTGCCGGCTCCCGACCACACACCCGTTCACGGTCCGGCTCAGATCGCGCGGGCGCGTCGAGATGGTCGCATCGCGTTAGCCGACACGCTCAACACGACCCAGAGCCACATCCGGCAGGCGCTGCTGGCCAACGCCGCGAGTGGCGCGTACAAGCCCGTCGAGTTCCTGGACACCGACACGTTCCGGGCACTAGCCGGTGAAGAGCTGAGCCGCAGCACGCTGCCTCTCGGCCACCTCGAGCGCCTCGGGCGCCTCTCGGCCGCCCATCGCCTCGACCTGGCGGCGCACGGGATCACGACGGTAGGCGCGCTGTTCGCTGCGGCGCCCAAGGCGCCGACCGTCGCCGTCGTGCGCCAACTGCTGCTGGACGCACTGATCAGGCGTCAAGCGGGCGGCGGGGCCGCGCCGGTAGGCCAGGCTGCGCCCCGGTGACGTCGGCTTGATTGCAGGACGGGACGTATGTCGGGACCAGGCGAAGACGTTACTCCGGTAAAGAGCGCCTACCCCGAAGGCTCGGTGGAGGACGCGGTCGAGAAGATCCGCCGCGACCGATTCGTTGGGTTGGCGAAGTGGAGCGCCGCGCTAGCCGCTGCCTGGTACCAGCAGCGCGTGCGGCGCGTCGACTTCGACCCGGCCGAGACCGCAGACGACATCGTGTCGGAGCGCCTGCGCTTCCTCGAAGCCTGGGAACAGGACGCGTTCAGACGGGTCCTCAAGACGAACCTCGAGGGGCTCAAGGCCGGCCGCGTACCAGTGTCCACCGTCCCGCCGCCGCCGTCGCATGACCTCGCTGATCCCGTTGAGCATGCGCGCGGTGAATTCGTTCACGAGGCGACGGATCTGGTGGTGCGGGGCGCCGGCGTTGACTTTGCATTTCATCGAACGTACCGGCACCAGACCGCGTTCGATGGACCGCTCGGGAGTCGGTGGGACCACGGCTACAATCTGTTCCTGCTGATCGACGAGGAGAACGCGACACTCGCCACGGGTGGCGGTCGTCTCGAGCGCTATCGCCGTCACGCGAGTTGGGGCCAGGCCGCAGGCTGCGACTACTACGTGCCGCCCGACGGCGTCGACGCGACGCTGGAGCCGATCGGCGTACACGACGCCCCGGGCGGCTGGGCGCGGCGCGGCCCCGACGGACTGCGCCATGTCTTCGAGCCCGAGCCGCACTGGTCGGGCGGCTTTCGCCTGGCGCGGATCGAGGATCGCTGGGGCAACAACCTTCGCCTCACCTACGTGGACCGACCGAACGGCCAGGTCCGGCTTGGTCGCGTCTACGTCAACCACGACGCACGTTGGGTGCAGTTCTCATATGACGAGCTCGATCGCATCGTCCGCCTTGAGGATCACACCGGCCGGGCCTGGCGCTACCGCTACGACACGCACGGCGATCTGATCGGGGTCACCACCCCGGCCACGCCGGATCAGCCGCGCGGGGCGACCACCGAGTACCGGTACTCGTCGGCGGAGCGCACCGGCCCGCTCGCGCACCTCCTGACGGACATCTTCGATGCTGAGGGCCGCCACTACCTCCACACCACCTACGGCGTGGATCAGGGCCAGCCCGACTACAACCGAGTGATCCAGCAGCGGGTCGGCACAGGCGACTACCAGTTCCGCTACCAGCCGGTGGAGTCACCGGACCTCGGGCTCGCCGCGCAGGACCGTCCGACCATGCAGTGCTGGGTCAAGGAGCGTAACGGCTTCCAGACCCTGTACGTCTACAACGAGTGGGGCTCGTTGCTCTGGAAGCAGGAGACCGACAAGGGACCCGGTCACGCCCCGCGTCAGGTGGTGTGGCGCTACCGCTACAACCGCGATGGCGCGCTGATCGCGAGCCGCACGCCGGAGGGCGTGGTGCGCCATGTGCTCACCGGCCGCGACCACTTCCTGTGCGCGTATGGCGTCGCCACCGCCGACCCGAGCGCCGAGGCGCTCTGGCAGCGCGCGGCCCTGACCGCCGACGAGCGGCGCGGCTTCGGCCGCGTGCTGGCGACCGTCGAACGCGCGGCTCCTCACGTCGCGGTGTCGTTCGGGTGGGCCGATCGTTGGGGCGACGTCTATGCGGTCGAACCAGGCGACCTCGTCGTCAAGTACACCTACGAGCCGGCGTACGGACAGCCGTTGACCACGAGCGATCCGCGGACCACTACCGCCAGCGATCCGCGCGTGCCCGAGCCGCCCGCCTACCACCGGCTGCTCACCCGCTTCGAGTACAGCGCGGCCCCCAAGCACGCGCTGGTCCGGGTCGTCCGACCGACCCCAACCTTGCCGACCCTGCCGAATGGTACGCTTGGCGCCGACGTGGTTTCTGAGATCCTCGAGCGCGACCCGCGTGGACGGGTGACGCAACTCCGCGATCCGCTCGGCGTCGAGTCGACGACCGAGTATCTCGGCGAGGCGGAGGGCGCTCGCGCCGGCTTCGGGTGGCGGACGACGATCGATCCCGGCGACCGCGCGCTGGGCAAGCTGGCCCTGACCACCGAGCACGAGGTCGACGAGCTCGGCCGGGTGACGGCGACCACGCTGCCCCGCGGCGTCGACTCGGCCGACCGTCGGTTCGTGGTGAGGACCAAGTACGACGCGCTCGACCGGGTGGTCAAGGCCTGGGCCGCGACCCCGCTGGCGACCGAGACCCGGACTCGCTACGAGGCCGCCGGCAAGCCGGCACGGATCGAAATCAACTGGATCGGACCAGGCGGGGAGCACCATGGGGTGATCGTCCAGCGCTTCGCCTACGACGAGGAGCATCGGCTGCGGCAGGAATGGCAGGGCGGCGAGGACCCGACCGGTCACCGCCGGGCGACCCATCGGTACAACGCGGCCGGCCAGAAGACCGTGACGATCGCGGCCAACGACACGGCGACGATCTGGAAGTACGACTCGCGCGATCTGCTGGCCCGGACCATCCGAGGACCCGGGGTCGACGAGTCGATCGAGGTGGTGGTACGCGATCGCGACGGTCGGGTGATCGAGCAGCGATCCGCCGAGGGCCGCGTCACGCTCATCACCTACGACGCCTTCGGCCGCGCGGTTGCGACCACTGACGGGCTCGGGCACGTGACCCGGGTTTCGTACGACCGGGGCGGGCGGCCGACGGTGGTCCGCCGCTTCGAGCGCGTGGCCGACGGGGCGGGGAACGTCCGCTTCCAGCTTCTCGCCCGCTCCGAGGCGATCTACGACGAGCTGGGCCGGGCCTGTCGCGAGGTCCACTCGCGGTTCGACGTCCCGCCGCCGCTGGTCACCGAGGCCGCGCTCGCGAGAGCGCTTCGGGTTGGCGCTGGCGTTCGCGCGCGAGCACGTCGACGCCTACCTGGGCGGGGTCGCGTGGGATCATGTGGTGCCCGCCGAGCTCACGCAGCGAGCGGCGTCGCCGACCGAGGCGGTGCGGGCGGCGTGGTTGCTGGGCGCGGTCGACGAGCTCGCGCACCGGATGGCGTCGGCGGCGGGGGCGTCGGCGAGCGAGGTCAACGTGCACCGGCTGCTGCAGGCGTGGTCGACCGATCTGGCGGACCCGCAGCGGCCGACGTTCGACGGCAACGACGGGGACGAGCGGGGCGGCGGGCTGCGGCTGGGCAGCGAGTGTCCGGCGCTGGATCCTGCGTGCGTGGTGCCGGCGGGGTGCGCGACGGGGTCGTGCCGGCCGGCGTGCGAGCTGTACAGCGGGACGGCGCGGGTGGGGTTGGCCGAGGTGTTGATGATCTACGCGGCGCGGATGGCGCCGACGACGGGGCTGCCGGCGTCGGACGCGCTGGCGGCGGCGCGGGCGCTGCAGGCGGTCGCGGATCCGGTGCTGTTCAAGGAGGGCCTCTGCATCGAGGACGTCGATCGGATCCCGCCGGCGATCACGATCACGCCGGCGGAGGGCGCGATCGTGCGGGGCGCGGTGCCGGTGGCGGCGACGGCGGTCGACGCGGTGGAGCCGCGGCCGACGCTGGTGATCACGGCGCCGCCGGCGCTGGCGGGCCAGGACCTCGACGGCGATCCGAGCGACGCCGACATGCGGGTGGTGGTCGATACGATGGCGGTGGTCGGGGCCGAGGGGCCGCTGGCGATCACGTTCGAGTCGGCGGACCAGATCGGGGTGGGCACGGCGACGCGCCACCTGGTGGTGGACAACGTGGCGCCCGAGGTCACGATCGGCAACGTGGTCGAGGGCGGCGTGTACCACTCGCCGCGCACGCCGTGATCGCCGCGGTCGACCACACCGCCATGCACCGCGACCACCGCGACCAGCACGGCAAGGGCTTCAACGTGAAGCGCGGCGGTGCCGACCAGGTCGCCGTCCCCAACGTCAACTTCCTGCCCGACGTCACGCGGAGGTAGCCCATGTCCCAGCTCGAGCACAGCGTCGCCGGCATGACCGGCGGCGCGGCCGCACTCACCCACACCGCCCGTGCGCCGGGCAAGACCACCCGGACCCAGGCCCTCCCCGCCAAGGAGAAGCCCGAGATCGAGATGACCGGCTACCGCGAGCTCGACGACGGGCTCGCCTGCGATGGGAAGGAGGGGCAGACCGACGAGTGCTTCCTCGACGAACGCGCCAGCCGGCGCCTCGAGGACAAGCTGCAGACCGCATCGATCCTGATGGTCATCGCCACCATCACCGCTCTAGCCAACATCTACCTGGACCTCCGCACCAAGCACAAGAAGACCTGGGGGCCCTTCCACGAGATGGTCTTCCTCGTCGTCAGCACCGCGATCCTCGGCCCCCTGGCCGGGATGGGCGCCTCCGCGGCCGCGCGCACCGCGGTCGCCATGGCGGAGGCCGGCGCCGTGAAGGCCGCGTGGACCGCCGCCGGGATCGACACCGGCAAGATCCTCGGCGTCCTGACCATGCTCTCCAAGGGCGTCCGCTCCGCCCTCGCGCACCCCAGCGTCGACGCACCGACCGACAAGGAGGCGTTCATCAAGTACCTCCAGGACCAGGCGCCGACCATCGCCGAGAGCCTCATGGGCGGCGTCGCCGCCGAGCGGCTCAACCACCACGAGATGCTCGAGTTGCTCGCCCGGCTCGGGGATCCGAACATCGCCGGACGTGCCGCCATCGAGGCGCGCGCGCGGACGCTGCTCGACCAGTTCGAGGACAACCGCATCGGGTCGATCGGCAACGTCATGGATCTCCACGGCGGCCTCGAGGTCGCGATCCCGGTTCGGGTGAAGGTCCGCAAGGACGAGTACCTCGTCCTGTGCGAGAGCTTCGGCGTCCACAACAGCGCGCTCGCGCTGAACGGCGCCAACCTCGGCGCCAACACCGGCAAGCCCCCCGTCACGATGGAGAGCCTGGTCTTCGTGAAGATCGTCGAGCCGGCCTTCCACGACCTGGCGACGAACGAGTACAGGGCCAAGCGGAAGGAGGAGCCGGCCTTCATCGACTTCAACAAGCCGGGTGAGCGGCGGAAGCACCGATGGTTCGACGCGCTCTACGTCGACCTGATGCACCGGACCGATGCCCACGACCTCGCCGCCGTGCGCGGCGAGGTCGACGACCAGGATCCCTACCAGGAGGGCGGCGCTGTCGCCGCGCACTGAGCATGTCCGTCAAGAAGCCGATCGCCTGGATCCTTCTCGTCGCCACCCTCTGCGTCCTCGTCGCCACCCTCTGCGTCCTCGTGGCGATGCGCTTCCGCGCGATGGAGCGCCGGGAGCAGCAGCTCGCGCACCAGGTGCAGGTCTACCGCGAGCGGCACCAGCGCGCCTGCAGCCTGCTCCGTACCCGGTTTCAGGACGCCGCGGTCGAGGCCAAGCTCAGGCACCGGGCCGCCGGGTTCGACTACCTCCTCGTCAGCGGCACCTTCGCGGAGGTCTTCATCTTCGCCGACACCTGCGTCACCCTCCCGCCGGCTACCCAGGTCGCCGGCGAACTCCTGGTCTCGGGTCGCCTCGACCCCGAACGCCTCGTCGCCGGCGTCCGGGCCTTGGACGCTGCCTTCAACGCGGCCGAGGCCGCAGAGTGGCCCCTATGACCGACCGCCTCTCCGACGACGAGCTCGACCGCCTCGAGCGCACCGAGTTGGGCCGGCGCGCAGCGGCTGAACTCCGCACCCGGCCTGGCGAGCCATGGCCCCTGGGATGGGAGGGCTGGCGATGACGTCTCAACTCAAGAGGGAGATCCTCTACTCGATCGTCCTGGTGACCATCACCATCCTCGCCCTGGTCGG
>JAYVSF010000408.1:0-7533 GCA_043775605.1 Myxococcales bacterium | reverse complement strand
CAGGCCGCCGAGCTCGCTGTCGCGGGTGCCGCCGTCGGTGCCGCAGGCCGCGGTCGTCGCCGCCAGCGCGATGACGAGGGCGCCACCGGCCTTCTGATGGCGTACAGATCGGGCCGGCAGTCCGGTGCCGGGCCGATCGATCGACGACACAGGGTTGGTTTCTGCCAACCCTGTGAGGCGAGGAACGACCATACCGGGTAGATAGCGTCGACCCGGGCGGGGGTCAACCGGCGTTGGCGATGCTAGGGTCAGCGGAGATGAACGACCCGGAGCTGCTGGCCCTGGCCCAGGGCCCGGCCGCGCTGATCGCGGCCTTCGTGCTCGGGACCCTGTGGGGCAGCTTCGCCAACGTCTGCATCTACCGGTGGCCGCCGACCGACGAGCACCCGAAGGGCCGCTCGGTGGTGGCGCCGGGCTCGCACTGCGGCGCGTGCGGCAAGCCGGTGCGCTGGTACGACAACGTGCCGATACTGAGCTGGCTGTGGCTGCGCGGGCGCTGCCGCGACTGCAAGACCGAGTTCTCGGCTCGCTACGTCCTGGTCGAGGCGCTGACCGGCGCGCTGTTCGCCGCCGCCTGGTGGTTCGCGGTCGACGGCCGGGTCCTGGTCGAGCCGCTCGGCGACAGCCTGGTCCGGTTCGGCGTCGGCGCCGGCTTCGTGTTCGTGATGGTCGTCGTCCTGTTCATCGACCTCGATCACCGGCTGATCCTCGACAAACTGACGCTACCGGCGATCCCGATCTTCTGGGGGCTGTCGCTGCTCCTGCCCGAGCGGGCGTGGTGGGAGGGGCCGGTCGGCGCCGCGGTCGGCTACGGCCTGGTGCGCGGCATCGCCGACGGCTACTACCTGATCACGAAGCGCGAGGGCATGGGCTACGGCGACGGCAAGCTGCTGGCGGTGGTGGGCGCGCTGCTGGGATGGAAGGGCGTGCTGGTGAGCCTGTTCGGGGGATCGATGCTGGGGGTGGTGATCGCGGTGCCGACGATCGTGCTCCAGCGAGCGCGAGGACGCGGCGCGGCGGGCGAGGCTGAGGCCGGATCCGAGGTCGAATCCAAGCCCGCGCCGCGGGCCGGATCCGATCTCGACGACGACGACGACGGCGACGGCGATGGCGATGAGGGGCTCGGGCAGGTCGAGCTGCCGTTCGGCCCGTTCCTCGCGCTGGCGGCGCTGTTCTGGTGGTTCGCCGAGCCGTACGTGATGTTCCGGCTGCGCTACCGCTGACGACCACGTCGACGTCGAGGGCGACGGCCGCGAGCGCGCTCAGGGAATCGGCGTGCCGACGCAGCCGGCGATGTCGAAGATCATGAAGGCCAGCACCTTCTCCTGCGGGGTCAGGCCGGTGGTGGTGCAGCCGCCGGGGAAGCGCAGGCCGCCCGCCGAGTCGTCGCCGGTCGAGACGTGGATGTCCGACATGACCACCTTGCCGCAGCGGTTGTCGATGGGCTCGCTGAGCGGCGTCGTGAACGAGAGGTACTGCACCGACGGGCCGTCGGCGGTGTTCGGGACCCAGATCCAGCGCTCGGCCTTGGTGGTGTCGACCGACGTCACCGTGTGCTGCGCGTCGGTGAGCGCGACCTTGCCCAGCGTCGTCGAGCCGCCGACGTTCATCAGCCACTGCGCCATGTCGGCGGTGTGCGGGAGGCTGGTGTCGATGTCGGCGGTGACGTTGCCGAGGTCGGCCTGGAAGTTGAACTGCGTCGTCGCCTGCCACAGCGGCGGGCCGTCCTGGATCCAGTAGTTGTGCCAGTGCGACATGAACACGCGGCCACCGTACATGTCCGCGTACTGGCCCATCGCGTCGAGCGAACTCTGCGGCTTGGTGCCTGGGTTCTGGTTGCCCTCGCACGACAGGAAGACGACGTCGTACTGCTTCAGGTGCTCGGGGGTGTCCCACAGCGTCGTCGAGTTCGCGAACGCAGCCCCGCCGTTGAGGTTGGCCGCGAAGCGCGGGGTCCCGCCGCTGCCGGCGTACAGGTGGACCCGGCCGGTGCCGCCGGCCGCCGTAAATTCGGAGTCGTCGAGGCCGATCTTGCGCAGCATGCATTCGAGCGCGTCAGCGCCGCCGGTCGACAGCGCCATCTTCGGGATGTGGCCGACGCCATCGGTCTGGCTGCGCGGGAGCCGGGTGTCAGCGGCCGGCACCTCGGCGTCGGTGCACATCGCCACCGCCGGGATCCGGAGTTCGCGTCGCCACTTGCCGATCTTGATGACCAGCGGCAGATTGCCAATGACGGGCACGTTGTCGAGCCGGAAGAAGCCCGTCGTGTCGGTCGTGGTCCGGACCACCGGGTCACCCGACAGCGTCTCGTCGCACTGATCGCACGACGCGCCGTCGGTGAACGGCTCGAGCGGGCTGTTCGGCACGTAGACGATCGCGTTGTAGAGCGGCAGCGTGCCGTTGGGCGCGTAGACGTGGCCGTGCAGCGAGGTGGTGCCGCCGCCAGGGCAGTCGACCTGCATGCACTGCAGCCCGACGCAGGCGTCGGTGGCGGCGTCGACGGCGCGACCATCGCCGCCGGGGCCGGCCCCATCGTCGCCACAGGCGACGACCGCGAGGCCGAGCAGGATCGAGACGAGCGGGGGCACCGCGCGAGCGAAGGGAGACGGTCGCATAGCCAGAGATTCTACTGGGAGTCGTGGGCGAGCACGCCAACAATCGTGCGCGCCACCTGCCGGCCCAACTCGACCGCGTCCGGGGGCAGGGTCACCCCGCCGACCACCGCGTGACCGCCGCCGCCGTGGCGGGCGCACAGCGCGCCGAGGTCGTGCCGGCGCCGCCCGGGGCCCCACGGGTTCCAGCCGACCCCGACCTTGACCGCGTCGTCGCCGGCGCCGACCGTCACCGAGTAGGTGCAGGTCGGAAACAGGGCGTAGCCGGCGAAGCCGGGTGCGCGCAACCGCGGTTCGTCGACGAGGTCGAACACCACCACCGGGCCCCGCACCGCCCCCAGCCGGGCCCAGGCCTCGACATCGCGGGCCCGGCGCTCGAGGGCGGGCGCGAGGTCGGCCTGGATCCACGGCTCCTCCTCGATCTCGGCCAGCGAGCGATCGAGGAGCGCGTGGACGTAGCGGGCGGTCGAGGCGGGATCGCGCCGCTCGCCCAGCCACAGGGCCAGGCGCTGGGCCGGGTGCTCGAGCCCGCAGGCGGCGCTCGCGGACGGGTAGGCGGCGGCGTCGATGATGTCGGCCCAGCGCGTCAGCTCGATCAGGTGGGCGGGCGGCGCCCAGCCGAAGCGGGCGGCGGTGGTGCGCGCGATCAGGCCGGCGCACGACGGCGCGCCCGGCTCGTAGGCGGTGCGGTCGTCGACCCGGGCCATGAAGTGGCTGCGCAGCTCGTCGGGCTGGAACGCGGTCGGGTGGTGATCGAACCACCAGCGCATGCGCGGGTGCGCGGTGTAGCGGAAGTCGACGCACGCGTTGTCGTCGCCATCGATCGCGACGTCGGCGAACGGGTCGCCGATCCGGTGGCTGACCCCGACGGGGGCGAACCGCGCGGTCGGGGTCCGTCCGCGATAGAACGCGGAGAACAACGCCGCCGACGCGGTGCCGTCGAAGCACGCGTCGTGGAAGAAGACCTTGACCAGCGGGGAGGTGGGCACGCGACGATTCACGACAGCAGGCCCGGCGATTGTATCCGGCGCCGTCGGCGCGTGGCCGAGGATGGGATCGCGATCGCCCGGCGACTGGTCCAACCAGCGACGCGCCCCACGGGGCCCGCGCGCTCGACGACTCGGGGTATAACCCGCGCCGATGACCCCCGAGACCTATGGTTGGATGGCTGCCGGACACGTGCTCGGCTTCGTGTGCTGGATCGCCGGGATGGTGACGGTCCTGCAGCTCCTCCGGGTCCACGGCCACATCGAGGGTCAGGCGGCGCGCGAGGTGCTGTCGCGTCACGAGCGCAAGGCCGGGATCCTGATGGACGCCGGCGCGACCCTGGCGATCATCTGCGGCTTCTGGCTGGCGTTCGGCCCGCCGGTCAACGCGTTCCAGACCGGAGGCTGGCTGCACATCAAGCTGACCCTGGTCGCGGTCGCGCTGCTCGGCACCCACGGCTGGTCGCGGGTTCAGATCAAGCGGTTCCGCCACGGCACGGTCCGGCCGATCTCGCCGTGGCTGACCGTGGTGGTGCTGGTCGCGGCCGCCGCGATCATTGCGCTCGGCGCCAACCAGACCTTGTTGCGCAAGTAGTGATCTCGCGGCGCGTGGCGACCATCGCCCACGTCGACCTCGACGCGTTCTTCACCTCGGTCGAGCAGCGCGACGATCCCAGCCTGCGCGGCAAGCCGGTGATCGTCGGCGGCTCGCGGACTCGCGGCGTGGTCGCGGCGGCCAGCTACGAGGCCCGCCGGTTCGGGGTGTACTCGGCGATGCCGATGGCGATCGCGCTGCGGCTCTGTCCGCAGGCGGTGGTGGTCCGGCACCACATGGACCGCTACGCCGCCGCGTCGCACCGGTTCATGGCGATCCTCGGCGACTTCTCGCCGGTGGTCGAGGCCCTGAGCTTCGACGAGGCGTTCCTCGATCTGACCGGTAGCGAGCGGCTGCTGGGCCCGGCGTCGGCGGTGGCGGCGCGGATCAAGCAGCGGGTGCAAGACGAGCTGGCGCTGGTGGCGTCGGTCGGGATCGCGCCGACCAAGATGGCGGCCAAGATCGCGTCCGACATCGACAAGCCCGACGGCTTGCGGGTGGTGGCGGCCGCCGAGCTGCAGGCGTTCCTCGACCCGCTGCCAGCCGGGCGACTGTTCGGGGTCGGCGAGGTCACCGGCCTTGCTCTGCAACAGCTCGGGCTGGCGACCATCGGCGACGTCGCGCGCTACCCGGAGTCGGCGCTGATCGCGCGCCTCGGGCCGCAGCTCGGTCCGCACCTCGCGGCCCTGGCCCGCGGCGAGGATCGGCGCGAGGTCGAGGCCGAGCAGCCGCCGGTCACCGTCGGCCACCAGCAGACGTTCGAGCACGACACAGCCGACCGCGGCGACCTCGAGCTGGTGCTCATCCAGCAGCTCGATCGCGTGGCCGAGCGCCTGCGCCGGGCCGAGCTGCGCGCCACCGTGGTCGGCGTGATCGTGAAGTACGACGACTTCCGCCAGCTCACCCGCCGCCACACGCTCGCCGACCCGACCACCGACGCCGCCGTCTTGATTCGGGCTGCGCTGCCGCTGCTGGCCGCGGTCGACATCGACGACCGGCCGCGGCGCCGGGTCCGGCTGCTCGGCGGGTTCGTCGCCGGGCTCGAGCGTCGCGATGCGCCGCGCCAGCTCGGGCTCGACGAGGCCACCCGGGCCCGCGGCGAGCGCCTGGGCGAGACCCTCGACAAGCTGCGCGATCGCTTCGGCGGCGCCGCGGTCAAGCGCGCGATCCAGCTCGACGACCCGCCCAAGAAGCGCTGAGCGCTACGTCAGACGCGAGGCGGCGTCGGCGCCCTGCCGAACCGGGTCGTGAACATCCGCAGGAGGTCGGCGACCAGCGCCGCCGGGTCCGCGACCGCGCCCTCGGTGTGGCGGCACAGCCAGTCGACGTCCGGGTGCGCCGCGGCCAGCGCGAGCGCGGCGGTGCGGACGTCGTCGGCCGCCTGGTAGTGGACCATCGCGCTCTTGCCGCGCGGGTAGTCGAGCAGGCCGGCCGCGACCCGCAGCTGGAGCACGCCGGGCCCCGACGGCGCGTGCGCGGCCGCCTCGCGCAACGGATACCAGCGACCGAACGACGGAGCGGGCCCAGCCATGGTGGTACTTTCGCCGCGATGTCGGCGCCACGCCAGCTCGCGCTCGGCCTCGTCGTGGCCGAGTCGACCGCGGCCACCGACGTCGATCTCCTGGCCCACGGTGACAGCCTGGCCATGGCCCGGGCCTGGCCGGCCGCCAGCCTCGACGCGATCTACGTCGATCCGCCGTTCGGCACCGGCCGGGTCCAGCGCGGGCGCGCCGGCGCCTACGCCGACGACGGCGACGATCCCGCGGCCCACGTCGCCTGGCTCGGGCCGTGGCTCGAGGCCAGCCGGGCGGCGCTGACCGCCACCGGCTCGCTGTTCGTCCACCTCGACTGGCGCGCGGTCCACCACGTCAAGGTCTTCCTCGACGGCCTGTTCGGCCGGGCCTGCTTCGCCGGCGAGATCATCTGGTGCTACGCGGTCGGCGGCAAGAGCCGGCGCGGCTTCGGCAAGAAGCACGACACCATCCTGTGGTACGGGCGCGGGCCCGACTGGGCCTTCCACCCCGATCAGGTCCGGGTCGCGCGCCGCGGCGGCTCGCACATGCGGGTCGTCCGGGGACCGGACGGGACCGCGGTGCAGGAGAAGACCGACCGCAAGACCGGCACGGTCTATCGCTACCCCGCCTCTGCCGGCAAGGTGCCCGAGGACTGGTGGACCGACATCGAGACCCTCAACCACTCCGATCGCGAGCGCACCGGCTGGCCAACCCAGAAACCCGAGCGGCTGATCGAGCGGCTGCTGGCGGCGGTGACCCGGCCCGGCGAGCGAGTCGCCGACTGGTTCGCCGGCTCGGGCACCACCGCCGCGGTCGCCGCCCGCACCGGCCGCCGGTTCGTGGTCGCCGACGTCGATCCCGCGGCGGTCGCGATCATCGGCGCGCGGTTGGCGAAGGTCGCCGAGCTGCGCGCCGCCGCCGGTCAACCGGTCCGCGCGCTCCGCACCGCGACCGTCGCCGAGCTGCTCGACCGCTAGAGCTGCACGCCGTTCAGATCGAGCCCGCCGTTGTCGTCGCTGGTGCCGGCGTCACCATCGGCCGCCGGCGCCACGCCTCCGTCGCCGTCACCCTCGGCTGCCGGCGCGACGCCGGCGTCGATGAAGTAGACCGCGTCACCCATCTGGTTGAGCTGATCGGCCTCGGCCGCCGCCTTGGCCCCGGCCGCCTCGGACAGCGCGCCGAGATCGACCCGGTCGGACTCGCCGGCCGCGTGCTGGCGGTGGCCGTCCCACGGGAACGACTCGTAGAACGAGACCCCGCGGTTGAGGTTGACCAGACCCTTCGAGCAGGTCGGCACGAACATGAACAGCACCAGCGCCGCGGTGGTCAGGCCGAGCCCCGGCATCACCGCGCGCGACACCTGACCGAACGGCTTCTTGAACAGCGCGGAGGCCACGAACAGGTTGGTCGCGACCGGCGGCGCCAGGTAGCCGATCTCCATGTTGACCACGAACACCACGCCGAAGTGGATCGGATCGATGCCGTAGGTGTTGACCGCGATCGGCGCCAGGATCGGCGCGAACACCAGGGTCGCGCTGACCGAGTCCATCAGCGCACCGAGGACGATCAGCAGCACGTTGACGATCAGCATGAAGCCGACCGGGCCGATGTCGTTGTCGGTGAGCAGCTTGGTCAGCGACTCCTCGACGCCGAGCTCGGGGATGAGCTTGTTGATGCCGAACGTGAACGCGATGATCAGGATCAGCATGCCCATCAGCCGGCCGGCGTTGGCCAGCGCGGCGACGATCGTGGGCAGGCTCAGCTCGCGGTGGATCGCGGTGGTGACCACCAGCGCGTAGACGAAGGCCACCGCCCCGGCCTTGAAC
>JAYVSF010000407.1:0-2602 GCA_043775605.1 Myxococcales bacterium | reverse complement strand
TGATCGTCATCGGCGCCGCGGGCGGCGAGCAGCGCGGCGGCGGCGCGCTCGTCGTCGTCGCCGCACCACGAGCCCAGCTCGCCATCGAACTCGGTCGCGGTCAGCAGGGGCGCGGCGCGCGCGGCCAGCTCGCGGCGCTGGTCGCGCAGCGCAGGGTTGACGAACGCCGCCGACAGCACGCGGCGGCGCAGGCTCGCGCTGATCCGGCGATCGCCGAGCACGCCGACGATCCTCGCCAGGGCCCGCCGATCCTGGAAGCTGCCGAGGCCGACCGCGAACGCGCTGGCCATCGGATCGTGCAGCGCGCGGACATGGCGCAGGTAGCGCGGCCACAGCCGGGCGTCGGCGGCCGCGGCGGTGGCCAGCACCACGGCGGCGTAGAAGAGATCGCCATCGGTGCCGCGCAGGTAGGTGTCGGCGGCGACGCGCCCGGCCGCGGCCCACCGGCGATCGCCGAGGCTGGCCAGGAGCTGCGCGCGCTGGGCCGCGCTCAGCCGGGTGCGCCAGTCGCCGCGATCGAAGCCGACCGCGTCGTCGGGCAGCATCGCCTGCAGCCGGGCCAGCAACGCCGGCCGGCGGGCCGCGGTCACCACCTGCCAGACGATCGACTCGAACTCGCCCAGGCACCACGGCAGCACGTCGACCTCGCACGTGATCGCGGCCCGCAGGCGATCGTCGAGCGAGCGCGGCGGGCTGGCGTCGTGGGCGGCGCGGGTCAGCATGGCCCGTTCGTCCCGGGTCGGCGCGCCGCTGGCGAGGGCCGCGGCCAGGAGGCCCGGCGCCAGCACCGGCCGGTAGTAGGCGCGGGCACCGGGGTTGGGCACGATCCAGCGCGGGCAGGCCCCGGTCAGCTCGAGGCTGGCGCTGCCGGTGACCAGCGCGCAGCGCGGGCTGGCGCCGCCGTCGTAGCGGGCGCACACCGGCAGCGGCCATGGCGCGGCGGCCGGGCCGTGCTCGACGGTGATCTCGAGCCGCGGCGGCGCATCGCGATCGCAGCGCAGCGCGAACCGGGCCAGCGGCACGCCGGCGTGATCGACCAGGCCGGCCATCATCGCCGACAAGGTCAGGCGCGCCACCGGCGGATCGGCGAGCCCGGGCGCGGCCGCCAGCGCCTCGACCAGCAGGTCGGTGGTCACCGAGCCGTCGCGGTGGCGCTCGATCCAGCCGTGCATCAGCGCGCGGAAGGCCGCCGGCCCCAGCCAGGCCTCGAGCGTGGCGACCACCGCGGCGCCGCGGGCGTAGGCCTTGAGATCAAGGATCGCCGGATAGTCGGCGAGCGTCCGCAGCGGCTTGCGCACCGGGCTGGTGTCGGGCCCGTCCTGGCTCATCAGGCTCCACGGCGCGAACGGGTGGCCAAGCATCGTCCAGCCGGGCTCGCGCTCGGCCATCAGCTTGTCGGTCAGCCAGGTCGCGAAGCCCTCGTTGAGCCAGAACTCGTCCCACCAGGCCAGCGACACCAGATCGCCGAACCACAGGTGGGCGAGCTCGTGGGCCAGGGTCGCGGTCACCGAGATCGCGACCCCGGGCGGCGCGTCGGCCGCGACCGCGAGGCTGTCGGCCCGCACCGTGATCAGCCCCGGGTTCTCCATGCCGACCACCTGGCCGCTCAGGCTCGGCACCGCGACCACGTCGAGCTTGGGGAACGGCACCGGCTCGTCGAGGTACGCCGAGAGCGCGGACAGGAGGGCCGGGACCTGGGCCGCGGCGTGGGCCATCGTCGCCTCGGTGCCGGCGACCGTGATGATCCGGATCGGCACCGGTCGGGCGCCGCCGTCGACGGTCACCAGGGCGCCGACCGCGAACGCCACCAGGTGGGCCGGCAGCGGCCGGGTCGGCTCGAACTCGATCCGGATGTGGCCGGCGTCGACCGCGCGCCGCGACCGCTCGGGGTAGTTGGCGAACGCCGCGAGGTCGGCGGGCACGGTCAGCGCCACGGTCCACGGGATCTTGAAGCGCGGATCGTCGAAGCACGGCATCACGCTGCGGGCGTCGGCCGGCGACAGGTCGGTCACCGCCATCGGCCCGACGTCGGCGCTGCGGATGAGCCCGGCGTCGGTGCCCCACGGCGCCCGGTAGGTCAGCGCGATGCGGGCCGGACCGGCCAGCAGCGGCTCGTCGACGGCGAGGCCGATCAGCTCGCCCTGCCCGTCGGTGTGCGTGGTGGAGGGGTCGGCGATCACCCGCGCCGGATGGGGCGCGCCGTCCACGATCACCTGGGCGTCGCTGATGTCGAGCCCGCGCGCGTGCAGCCAGATCACCCGCAGCGGCCGGGTGATCGCGACGTCGATCGCGACCCGCCCGCCGATGTCGTCGGCTCGCGGATCGACCGCGAGCTCGACGGTGGCGGCCAGCGGTCGCGCCCGGTCGTCGAGGCGGCCGAACGGCGGCGCGTCGTCGGTGACCCGCGGCGTCGGTGGTGGCGCCGGTGTGGGCGGGAGGCGATCGACGACCGGGTGACAGGCGGCCACGAGCACGATCAGCGCCGCCGCCAGGCGAGGGGAGGGCATCAAGACGTCCTTCTACCACCGGGTCGCGCGACCGGACCTGGCGTCTGGGCAGCGCTCATCAGCTGCCTCGACGGGGCGCGGCTGGTGGCCCGGGG
>JAYVSF010000406.1:0-6904 GCA_043775605.1 Myxococcales bacterium | reverse complement strand
CCCGCCACCGCGCCGACCGCGGCCGACGAGCTCCTGGCCCGGCGCCGGGCGCAGCGCGGGCGCGCCCTGAAGATCGATCGACCACGCCTGCGGGGCAGCCTCGGCAAGGGCGACCTCGTCCGCCACGCCATGTGGGGCAACGGCGAGGTCGTGCGCCTGGTCGGCGACTCGGTGCTCGCGTTCTTCCCCGGCCACGGCGAGAAGCTGCTCAAGACCAGCTTCCTCGAGCGGATCGCCGGCGCGTAGTCCGCGATCGGCGCGCGGTCGACCACGTCGCCGTCGCCGTCGCCGTCCACGACCACGTCAACGTCGACGACCACGTTGACGACGACGTGGCCGCACCGAGGGATCCGCGTTAGATTGCGGCGGCGATGAACAAGAAGCTGAAGGTGGGTGTGCTGGGCGCGACCGGCATGGTCGGTCAGCGCTTCGTCTCCCTGCTCGCCGACCATCCCTGGTTCGAGGTCGTGGTGGTCGCCGCCAGCCCGAACTCCGCGGGCAAGCCGTACGTCGACGCGGTGGCCGGGCGCTGGACCCTGGCCAGCCCGGTGCCGGCCGCGATCGGCGCGCTGATCGTCGACGACGCCTCGGCGGTCGCCCGGATCGCCAGCCAGGTCGACTTCGTGTGCTGCGCGGTCGACCTGCCCAAGGACGTCACCGCCCGCCTCGAGGAGGACTACGCCCGGGCCGAGACCCCCGTGGTGTCCAACAACTCGGCCCACCGCTGGACTCCCGACGTCCCGGTGATCGTGCCCGAGCTCAACCCCGAGCACGCCGGGGTCATCGAGGCCCAGCGCCGCCGGCTCGGCACCCGCCGCGGCTTCATCACCGCCAAGCCCAACTGCTCGATCCAGAGCTACGTGCCCGCGATCCACCCGCTGCGCGGCTTCGGCCCGAGCCGGATCTCGGTGTGCACCTACCAGGCGATCTCGGGCGCCGGCAAGACCTTCGCCAGCTGGCCGGAGATGACCGACAACGTCATCCCGTTCATCAAGGGCGAGGAGGACAAGAGCGAGCAGGAGCCGCTCAAGCTCTGGGGCGCGATCGTCGACGGGCGGATCGCGAACGCCGCCGCGCCGACGATCAGCGCGCAGTGCCTGCGGGTGCCGGTGGCCGACGGTCACCTGGCCGCGGTCTCGGTGTCGTTCGACCGCAAGCCGGGCAAGGACGAGATCCTGGCGGCGTGGCGCGAGTTCGCCGGCCGGCCGCAGGCGCTCGAGCTACCGTCGGCGCCCCGGCCGTTCCTGCGCTACGACGACCACGACGACCGGCCGCAGACCCGGCTCGATCGCAACGCCGGCAACGGCATGGCGATCACGATCGGCCGCCTGCGCCCCGACCCGATCTTCGACTGGCGGTTCGTCGCGCTGTCGCACAACACCGTGCGCGGCGCCGCCGGTGGCGCGGTCCTCACTGCCGAGCTGTTGACCGCCGACGGCTACCTGACCGCCCGCTGACCCGACGCCCGGCGGTTCACGCGAGTTTCACGCGCGTGTGCTGCCCGGAACACGGCCACGCAGGCGAAGATGGGCCATGGCCGTGGGGATCCTGCCGGGCCGCGCCCGGGTGGCGCGAGCGCGCGACGTGCCGTGGAGCCCGACCGCGACCCGGGAGGAGGCCCGCGCCTACGTCCAGAACCGGCTAGACCTCTACTCGAAGATCACCGCGCTCTCGAGCGGCGCCTTCTTGATGAGCGTCCTCGGCATGTACCAGCTCTATCCCGACCTGCGCCCGGCGCGCTCGGCCCTGGTCCACACCTGCGCGATCGCCGGCGTCGGGATCCTGCTCGCGGTCTGGCTCGGGATCGTCCGTCGCCGCACGCTGAGCCTGACCCAGCTCTACGCCATCGACCTGTTCTACATGGCGGCGCTCGGCGGGATGCTCGGCATCTCGGCCTACTTCTCGCCCGACCAGCGGCCGGCGGTCTACGGCGCGTTCATCTGGTGTTCGTTCATGGTGTTCAGCCGCGTGCTGATCGTACCGTCGACGCCCCGCCGGACCATGGTGATCTCCTCGGTGGCGATGCTGCCGCTGGCGGTGGCCACCATGTTCTCGGCGTGCTGGCAGCGGCGGTACCTCGAGATGCCGCCGGTGGCGTTCGTGATCGCGGTCTGGTGGCTCGCCGGCTGGGCGGTCGCGCTCGCCACCCACGGCTCGCAGGTCATGTACGGCCTGCGGCGCGCGGTCAGCGACGCGATGCAGCTCGGCCAGTACACGCTGGTCGAGCGGATCGGCGGCGGCGGCATGGGCGAGGTCTACCGGGCCCGCCACGCCCTGCTGCGGCGGCCGACCGCGATCAAACTGCTGCCGCCCGACCGGGTCGGCGCCGACAACCTGCGCCGCTTCGAGCGCGAGGTCCAGCTCACCTGCCAGCTCACCCATCCCAACACCGTCGCCATCTTCGACTACGGCCGCAGCCTCGACGGCGTCTTCTACTACGCGATGGAGTACCTCGACGGCATCGACCTCGAGCGGCTGGTCGAGCGCGACGGGCCGCAGCCGGCCGCCCGGGTCGTCCACATCCTGCGCCAGGTGTGCGGCGCGCTCGACGAGGCCCACGCCTCCGGCCTCATCCATCGCGACGTCAAGCCGGCCAACATCCTGCTCTGCCTGCGCGGCCGCACCCCCGACGTCGCCAAGGTCGTCGACTTCGGCCTGGTCAAGGAGCTCAGCCGCGACGCCGACCACACCGCGCGGCCGACGATCACCGGCACCCCCGCGTACCTCGCGCCGGAGGCGGTCACCGACCCCGATCGGGTCGGGCCACGCAGCGACCTCTACGGCCTCGGCGCGACCGCGTACTACCTCCTCACCGGCGAGCGGCTGTTCACCGCGCGGTCGTCGATCGAGCTGTGCCTCCTGCACGTCAGCGCGGTGCCGGTGCCGCCGTCGCAGCGGACCACCAACCCGGTGCCGGCCGACCTCGAGGCCCTGATCCTGCAGTGCCTGGCCAAGGACCCGGCGGCGCGCCCCGCCGACGCGCGTGCGCTGGCGACGGCGCTGGCCGCGCTGCCGAGCGCCCGGGCCTGGGACGAGGACGCGGCGCTGGGCTGGTGGCACGCGTTCCACGCCGAGCGCGAGCTGCACCCGATCGAGCCGTCGAGCTCGTTGCCCGGCACGATCACGGTCGACATGTACGACCGCGCCGCGCATGAGGCCGAGACCGCGCCCCCGGTCGGCGAGCTCATTGCCGCGACCCCGGCCGGGGGGCTCAGGAAAGGCTGACCGGCCAGGCCACGAAGTAGCCGCGCCCGGGCACGGTCTCGATCACGCCGGCCGCGCCGATCTCGTCGAGGGTGGTCCGCAGCCGACGCACCACCTGCCGCACGTTCTCGTCGTTGGGGTAGCGGGTCTGGAACGGCAACACCTTGGCCAGCGAGCGGGTCACCACCGCGCCTCGGCTGCGCTGCGGCGAGTCCTTCGCCGCCAGGGCCGCGGTGCACAGCGTCCGCAAGAGGTGGTACTCGAGCGGCGGCAAGCTCAGCTCGGTCCAGGTCGCGCCGCCGGTCGGGCGGTGCAGGAGCGCGCCGCCGACCTCCGGGTCGTCGGTGCCGAGCGCGCACAGCTCCAGGGCGGCGCCGCGCAGCACGGCGCGGAAGCCGCCGGCCGACGCCGAGCGGGTGGTGGCCGGCGCCTGCGCGCTGGACCCGACCAGCGCCCCCGGCCGATCGATGAACAGCAACGCGACCTCGCCGACGTGCAGGATCGCGCCGTCGGCGAGCGCGACCCGGCCCACCACCCGGTGATCGTCGACGCGGGTGGCGTTGCGGCTGCCGAGGTCGCGGACCAGCCAGCCGTCGCCGCCGTTGCTGAGCTCGGCGTGCGCCCGCGACACCGAGCCGTGCAGGATCACCAGCTCCGATCCCTGGCTGCGACCGATGCGCTGGCGCTGGGCCGACACCGGGTGCGGGGTGCCGTAGCCATCGATGAGCCAGGCGGCGGCGGCCAGGCCGGCGATGGACGACACGTGGTCGGACAGCAGCTCGGCGGCGGGCGCGATCGCCTGCGCACAGCCCGCGCACAGGACCCCGACCTCCGCTGGGCGCTCGCAGCGCGGACAGACCGACACACCCCGATCCCACCACATCCCCCCGGCCGCGCCAATCGGCGACGTCACGCTTCCGTCACGCCGGGCGGACGGGGGCCTCACGCGGCGGGACCTCGCGATCTCACGCGGTCGGGGGCCAGGTTGAGGGGGAGGACGAAACATGAACCACGCACTCCTGCTCCTTGGACTCGGGCTCGGGCTTGGCGCCATCAGCAGCATGCTGCCGGGGCCGTGCTACCTGGCGGTGCTGACGGCAGCGGCTCGGCGCGGCCGGACCCGCGCGCTCGCGACCGGCCTCGGCGCCGCGCTCGGCGACGCCAGCTACGCCGCGCTCGGGGCCACCGGCGTCGGGCTCGCCCTCACCCGCCCGCCGGCCGGCGCGCAAGCCTTGCAGCTGGTCGGCGCCCTCGGCCTGATCGCCTATGGCTGGACCCACGCTCGCGCCCACGCCACCGCCACCCCGGTCCCGGTCGTGGCCGATCGCGCGCCGCCCGCACCGACCCGGGTGGTCGCCGGCGGGTTCGCGACCGGGCTCGCCACCGTGCTGGTCAACCCCGGCGCGCTGCTGACCTGGATCGTGCTGGTCGGCGCGACCCTCAGCGGCGCCCCCGCCATCGAGCGCGCGGCCGGCGTAATCGGGATCGGCCTCGGCTCGTTCGGCTCCTACGTGATCGTCGCCCACTGGGGCGCCGCCGACCTGCGGGCCGCGCGCCTTACGCGCGTGGTCGGCCGGCTGCTGGTCGCCCTCGGCGCGCTCGCCCTCGCCCGCGTGGGCCAGGGCTGGCTGTCCTGAGCGACCCCGACGAGCGCGCAACAATGACGCGCAGGATCATGGCCCTGCCGACGAATGGTGCGAGGATCGCAGCATGCGCGCCGCCATGGTCCTCACCGTCGTCGGTCCCGACCGCACCGGGCTGGTCGAGGCCCTCGCCCACCAGATCTCGACGGCCGGCGGCAACTGGGAGGCCAGCCACATGGCCCGGCTCGCCGGCCAGTTCGCCGGCATCCTGCTGGTCACCATCGAGCCTGACGCCACCGACGGGCTGGTCGCCGCGCTGCGGGCGATGGACGCCCACGGCCTCACGGTCACCGCCCACGCCGCCGGCGAGTCGGTGGCGCCGCCCGCGACCCACACCGCGTTCCTCGAGCTGACCGGCGACGATCGGGTCGGCATCGTCCGCGACGTCGCCCGGGTGCTGGCGGCCCGCGGGGTCAACGTCGAGGAGCTCGAGTCCGAGATCCACAGCGCGCCGATGTCGGGCGAGGCCCTGTTCACCGCCCGCGCGGTGCTGCGGATCCCGGTCGAGCATTCGCTGGCCGCGCTGCGCGACGCTCTCGAGGAGCTGGGCAGCGAGCTGATGGTCGACCTCGCCGCGTCCGACGAGTGACGGCCGGCGTGACGGCCCCGGAGACGACCGACGCGACGACCGACGCGACGACCGACGCGACCGCGGCGATGACCGGCACGGCGCCCTATCGCTCGCGCCGGGTCTGGGTCCTCGGCCTGCTCGGGTTCTCGGCCGGCGTGCCGTACCTGCTGACCGGCCAGACCCTGGCCGCGTGGATGACCGTCGCCGGGGTCGACCTCACCACCATCGCGACCTTCTCGCTGGTCGGCCTGCCCTACACCCTCAAGTGGGTCTGGGCTCCGCTCATCGATCGCTATCGCCTGCCGTTCCTCGGCCGGCGGCGCGGCTGGCTGCTGGTGCTGCAGCTCGCCCTGGCCGCGGCGATCGCGGCCATGGGCATCGTCGATCCGCGCCGCGACCGCGCCGCGCTCGCGACCCTGGCCGCGCTGGTCGCGTTGCTGGCGGCGTCGCAGGACATCGTGGTCGACGCCTTCACCGCCGACACCCTCGCGCCCGACGAGCGCGCCGCCGGCAGCGCGCTCTACGTCGGCGGCTATCGCACCGCGATGCTGGTCACCGGCGCGGCCTCGCTGGCCCTCGCCGACGTGGTGCCGTGGCGCGCGATCTACGGCGGCTGCGCCGCGCTGATGCTGGTCGGCGTCGCCGGCACCCTGCTGGCCGACGAGCCGGCGACCGCCGACGGCCGGCCACCGACCCTGGCCGCCGCGCTGTGGACCCCGCTGGCGCGCCTGCTGCGCCAGCCCCGCATCTTGATCGTCCTCGGCTTCGTCGCGACCTTCAAGTTCGGCGAGCACCTGGTGCTGCACCTGCTGGTGCCCTTCCTCAAGACCGGGGTCGGCTTCTCGTTCCAGCAGATCGCGACCTACTACCAGCTGCTCGGCTTCGCCGGCACCGTGGCTGGCGGCCTGCTCGGCGGCGCGCTGGTGCCCCGGCTCGGCCTGCGCCGGAGCCTGCTGTGGTTCGGCGCCGCCGGCGCGCTGACCAACCTGGCGTGGGCCGCGCTGGCCGCGATCGGCCCGTCGTGGCCGGCGCTCGGCGCCGCGGTGATCGTCGACAACCTGGCCAGCTCGATCGCCGCGACCGCGTTCGTCGCCTACCTCTTGTCGCGCTGCGAGCCGGCGGTCAGCGCGACCCAGTACGCGCTGCTCACCAGCCTGTCGTCGCTCGGCGGACGGGTCCTCGGCTTCGTCGGCGCGCTGGTGGTGCGCGAGGCCGGCTGGAGCGTGCTGTGGCTGGCCACCGCCGCCGCCGTGGTGCCGGCGCTGGCGCTCCTGCCCTGGCTGCCGATCGACGACGATCTGCGCCCCGCTTCTGGATCCCGGCCGCGGCGCTGACCTATCGTCGCTCGATGCATCTCAGCTCCAAGCTGCTCACCCTTCCCCTGGTCGTCTCGCTGGCGCTGGCTGCCTGTGGCGGCGCCCAGAAGGCGTCTGGCGCCGGCACCGACGACTGCGCCGCGGCCGGCACCAACACCGCTCACCTCTTG
>JAYVSF010000405.1:0-9698 GCA_043775605.1 Myxococcales bacterium | reverse complement strand
AGCTCGGGCTCGACGAGCACGGCTTTCGCACCCGGATCTACATGGCCGCGGTCTGCCGCTGCTTCCCGGGCAAGGCGCCAAAGGGCGGCGACCGGGTGCCGGCGCCCGACGAGATCGCGCGGTGTGGTCACCACCTCGCCGCCGAGGTCGCGATCCTGCGGCCGCGGCTGGTGATCCCGGTCGGCAAGCTGGCCATCGCCCAGCTCCTGCCCGAGCTCGATCAGCTCGCCGGCGTGGTCGGCCGCCTGCACCGGGTCCGCTTCCACGGCGTCGACGTCGACGTCGCGCCCCTGCCCCACCCCTCGGGCGCCTCGACCTGGCACCGCACCGAGCCGGGCAAGGCGCTGCTCGCCCAGGGCCTGGCCGCGATCGCCGGCCACGAGGCGTTCGCCAGCCTGCTCGATCGCGCGACCTGAGCCTCGCGACCTGTGCCGGGTCTGGCATAACCGGGGGATGGCCGACGTCGCCGAGCTGCTGTCCGAGCTCATCGCCTTCCCGACCCACCACGCGCCCCGCCCCGAGGACGCTGGTGACGAGCTGGCCATGTGCCGCCACCTCGCGCCCCTGCTCGCCGCCCGCGGCGCCGATCAGGTCGAGGTGATCGAGACCGGGCGCGCGACCGGCGGCCCCGGCGGCTACGTCTGGGCCCGCTGGGGCCAGCCTCGCCTGCTGGTCAACGCCCACCTCGACACGGTGCCGGCCAACAGCGGCTGGAGCCGCGATCCGTGGACCGCGACTGTCGACGGCGGCCGGCTGTACGGCCTCGGCAGCTGCGACACCAAGGGCGCGATCGCCGCCGCGCTGTGCGCCGCCGAGCGGGCCCGCCCGCGCGACACCGCGCTGCTGTTCTCCGGGGACGAGGAGCGCGGCACCGCGGCGGTCCATCACTTCCTGGCGTCGTCGGCGCGGGCGACGATCGAGCGGGCGATCGTATGCGAGCCGACCGCGCGCGCGGCCGGCGTCGCCCATCGCGGGGTGATCGCGGCCCGCGCCACGATCCGCGCCGAGGGCGGCCACTCGTCGCGCGCCGATCACCTGCCGGCGCCGATCGTCACGATGGCCCGGCTCGCGACCATGCTCGATCACCTCGGCCGCACGTTCCGCGAGCTCGGGCCGGCCGGCATGACCGGCGTGTGCATGAACGTCGCCGCGCTCGAGGGCGGGGTCGCGTTCAACGTGATCCCGACGGTGGCGTCGCTGCTGTGGTCGATCCGGCCGTGGCCGGGCTTCGAGCGCGAGGCCTGGGATCAGCTCATCGCTGGCGCGATCGCCGCGCTGGGCGCCGACGTCAGCCACGAGGTCGTGCTCGATCACGCGCCGTTCGCCGGCGGTGGCGACGAGCTGCGCCGGCTGGTCGGCGGCCACGCCACCGGCTTCGTCGGCCTCGACTTCTGGACCGAGGCGGCGCTGTACCAGGAGGCCGGCATCGACGCCGTCGTGATCGGCCCCGGCGACATCGCCCAGGCCCACGCCGCGGACGAGTTCGTGACCCTCGACGATCTGACCTGGGCGGTCGACCTGTTCACCTCCGTGTTCGAGGCCGGCGGTGGCTGAGCGCGCTGAGCCCGCGGCGGCAGCATCGCCGCAAGATCTGGTCCTCCGCTTCCTCGCCAGCATCGGCCGCCCGGCCGAGGCCGAGCAGTACCTCGCGCTGTTCCGGTCCGAGCACCCGGAGCAGTTCGCGATGGTCCACGTCGCCGAGTCGGTGGTGCGCCACGCCGCCGACGCGCTCGCGGTCGAGCTGCGATACCTGCACGAGCTCGGCCTCCACCCGGTGCTGGCGTTCGGCGCGATCGAGCCGCGCGGTGCGGCCCGGGCCGCCGAGCGCATGGCCGCGGCCCTGACGTCGGTGCCGACCCGCGCGGTGCCGGCTACCCCCGACGCCATCCGGGCCGCGATCGCCGACGGCGCGCTGCCCATGGTCTTGCTCGATCGCGAGGACGGCGGCGCCGACGGCCGCTTCGACACCCTGGCCGAGCTCGCCAGCGCGCTCGGCACCACCAAGATCCTGTTCGTCACCCGCCGCAGCGGCCTGCAGCCGCCCGACGGCCGGGTGGTGTCGATGATCGATCTCACCACCGAGCGCGATCAGTACCTGGCCCCGGGCGCGCTGTCGGTCGAGCCGCAGAAGCTGCTCCGCCAGCTCGGCCGCATCCTCGATCTCGTGCCCCACCGGCTGACGGTCAGCGTGACCTCGCCGCTCGACGTCCTGCGCGAGCTGTTCACGGTCAAGGGCGCCGGCACGCTGGTCCGCAAGGGCTCGACCATCAGCCGCCACCTGCGCTGGGACGACGTCGATCGCGCGCAGCTGCGGGCCTTGGTCGAGGAGTCGTTCGGCAAGCCGCTGCAGGCCGACTTCGAGCGCCGGCCGATCCTCGCGATCTACGTCGCCGACGAGTACCGGGGCGCGGCGGTGGTCACGCCGGCGCCGCTCGCGCCCTACCTGTCGAAGTTCGCGGTGACCACGGTGTCGCGCGGCGAGGGCGTCGGCCGCGATCTGTGGCGGGCGATGGCCGCCGACATGCCGCGCCTGTTCTGGCGCAGCCGGGCCGCCAACCCGATCACGTCCTGGTACCGCGAGCAGTGCGACGGGATGGCCAAGATCGCCCTCGGCGGCGAGGCCTGGTGGGTGCTGTGGCGCGGCCTGGCCCCGCTCGAGCTGCCGACCGCGATCGACTACTGCGCCACGACGCCGCCCGACTTCGTCAGCTAATCGGCGAAGGTGCTGGCGTCGATCGAGAAGCGGTAACGGACGTCGCTCTTGAGCGTCCGCTCGTACGCCTCGTTGATCTGGGCGGCGGCGATCACCTCGACGTCGGCGACGATGCCGTGGTGGCCGCAGAAGTCGAGGGTGTCCTGGGTCTCGCGGATGCCGCCGATCAGCGAGCCGACCAGCCGCTTGTTGCCCATGATCAGCGAGAACGCGCTGAACGGCGACGGTGCCGGCGGCGCGCCGACGCAGACCATGGTGCCGTACGCGCGCAAGAGCGCGAGGTACGCGTTGTAGTCGTGGGCCGCCGACACGGTGTCGATCAGCAGATCGAAGCGGCCGGCCAGCCGCTTGAAGGTCTGGGGCTCGCGGGTCAGTGCGAACTCGGCGGCGCCCAGGCGCTTGGCGTCGGCCTGCTTCGACGCCGACGACGACAGCATCGTGACCTCGGCGCCCATCGCGGCCGCGAGCTTGACCGCCATGTGGCCGAGGCCGCCGAGGCCGATCACGCCGACCCGCATCCCGGTGGTGCAACCCCACTGCTTGAGCGGCGAGTAGGTGGTCACGCCCGCGCACAGCAGCGGCGCCACGCCCGACAGCTCGAGGTTGGCCGGGATCTTGAGCGCGAAGTGCTCGGTCACGACGATCTGCTGGGCATAGCCGCCATGGGTCGGGGTCACCCGGTCCATCTCGGTGCCGTTGTAGGTCATCGCCGCGCCGCGGTCGCAGAACTGCTCGTGGTCCTCGCCGCAGCTCCGGCAGGTGCGGCAGGAGTCGACCATGCAGCCGATGCCGGCGAGGTCGCCGACCGCGAACCCGGTGACCTCGGCGCCGACCGCGGTCACCCGCCCAACGATCTCGTGGCCGGGCACCATCGGGTAGGTCGACCCGCCCCACTCGTCCTTCACCTGGTGGATGTCGCTGTGGCAGATGCCGCTGAAGAGGACGTCGAGCTGGACATCGCGCGGCCCGACGGTGCGACGATCGATGATCGTGGGCGCGAGCGGCGAGGTCTTGGAGGCGGCGGCGTAGGCGCGGGTCTTCATGGCCGCAACCGTGACCGGGATCCAGGTGCGCGCACGCGCGGGGTCGCGCCCGCAGCTCGATCAGGTCAAGGCTTCGACGACCACAGCGTGTAGGTCGCCGAGCCGGCGACGACGGTGCCGCCGGCCTCGGTGAACGGCTTGACCAGCAGGCGATGGTACGTCGGCGCGGTCGCGGGCGAGATCTCCTCGAGGCTCAGCTCGCACTCGCCGCTGCCGCCGGCCGACATCCCGAACTTGCGCTCGGCGGCGCCGGCCGGATTGGTGAGGGTGTACGTGCGCTCGCGGCCGGTGCCGGCGATGGTCACCAGGTACTGGGCCTGGAACTTGGTAGTCGCGCACTCGCCGCCTGGGACATCGGTGAGGTTGATGGTCCACGCGCCGTTGGGCACGCAGCCGTCGGCCGCCGTGGGCCGGGGCGTGACCGAGGACGCGAAGGTGCCGACGACCTCGAACTCGGTGGTGCACTCGACCCGGTCGGTGTCCGGCGGCGCGACGTCCGCGACCTCGCCGGGCGAGCAGGCGGCAGCGAGGGCGGCCGCGGCGAGAGAGAACGCGAGCAGTAGCGGGGTCCGGCGGCGCATGGGGCACGATAGAGCAAGGCCGGGGCCAGTGGCGGGCGGGCGGTTGCCGACGGCTTCCCGCTGGTTACGCCTCCGGCTGCGATCGCGGCCTGGGGGTCCACTCCCCACCGGGGGCGCCAGACCCCGCCCCGCATGGTGTCAGCCACCGGTGCGCGGCCCGGGATGGTGTCAGCCACCGGTGCGCGGCCCGGATGGTGTCAGCCACTGCGATGGCGTCAGCCACCGGCTGGATTCCGGCCACGCGCGGTGTCAGCCACCCGTGCGCGGCCCGGATGGTGTCAGCCACCTGAACTGTCGCCGCAGGATCCGGGCCAGCGTGGGCCGTGCGCACCCGGTGGCACTAGCTGTGCTCTCATCGACGCCGTGCCTCGATCGTCCGGTCTCCTGGCCTTGTGGTTCGCGGGCTTGCTGATGCTCGGCTGTGGCAAGCAGGCGTCCACGCCCCCGGCGCAGGGGCCCGCCGACGCCGGCCCTGCGGCGACGGACGCCGCGCTCGCCAGCGACGCCGGGACCGAGGAGCACGGCGCCCGCTGGCGGGACGACGACGACGGCGACGGCGAGCGCACCGGCGGCTTCCAGATCTTCAAGGAGGCCTGGGTCTACGTCGATGGCGAGCCGGTCGGCGTGCTGCGCGAGGTCGAGCTGCCGGCGATGCCGGTGGCGTGGACCGAGGCGATCGAGTTCCTCGACTTCAAGCCCGGTGATCCCGGCCCGCACCAGCGGACCTACCTGCGCAAGCGGTGGCGCCTCACGGACTACCTGATCGCCATCGGCGTCGACCTGCGCAAGGTCAAGCTGCTGGTGATCCACGGCGGCCGCGGGGTCGTCGGCGTGCCCGGCCCTGTGCTGCGCAAGTTCGCCGACGGGCTGCGCTTCGATCTCACCGGCAACGCCTGGAACAAGCTGCGCGTGTACTACCCGAAGGACATGCCGCACAACAACTCGTACGACCGCTACACCGCGGTGTCGGTGTTCGTGACCAAGCCACCCCCGACCATCAGCGCCGATGATCAGCTCATGCTCGACGGTCAGCTGGTCGGCGGCATCCCCTACCACGGCAGCCCGCAGCGCGGCGGCATCCGGATCTACCTCGACCGCAAGCTGGCGCTGGTGATCAAGCGCAACGCGCTCGGCGACACCGGCCGGGTCAGCGCCGCCGGCGAGCGCGAGCGCTGGAACCTGGGCAAGCTCCTGGCCGCCCGCGGCATCGACGCCGCCGACGTGGTCGCCGCCGACGTGATCTACGACGAGGACCGGCGCCGGGTCGAGCACGTCGACCCGGCCACGTTCGAGTTCGGCACCGTCGAGAAGGTGTCGGGCGAGATCGAGCTGTTGCCCGACGGCACCAAGGCCCAGGAGATCATCCTTTTCCGCAAGGGCAAGGTGCCGCCGGTGTGGAAGCGTGCGCCGCGCGAGCGGTTCGCCGACGGCTCGGTCAAGGAGCCCTGACCAGGCTTGCCGAAGGGCCTCGAGCTGCGAGCCGGCATGTCGACCGAGGTCACGATCTTCGCCCCGTGAGCCGAGGCTCGCGCGGCGGTCAGGGCTTCGGCTGCGGCAGGTTGGGGTCGAGCTTCAAGATCGGCTCGGCGTCGAGCGTGGCGCAGGCGACGGCCAGGTAGTGGCGCTGGCCGGTGCTGGCGACCTCGCCATCGGGGCCGCGGGTCTCGGTGTCGATGGTCAGCTCGGCGCCGACCACCGTGGCCGTGTCGTGATCGTCGAAGCCAAGGGCGCGATGAGTGACCGACCTCCAGCCGGTCCACGACCACGCCGGCCCGATCAGGGTGCCCGCGCCCGTCGCCGGGCCGTCGTTGCCATCCTCGACCGAGGTGAAGTGGTCACCGGCCACGGCCATGACCGTGGTCCAGCGCGCGTCGCCGTTGCCGCCGCGCTCGGTCACCACTCGCGTGATCCGGTCGGCGGCGGGCTCGACCAGGACGTGCAACCGCATCTCGAACTCCTTGCCGCGGATCACGAAGCGCTCGCGGAAGCAGGTCTCGTGCGGCGGCGGCGGCCCCTCGGCGACGGGCGAGTCAGGCGGCAAGCTCGGCCAGGGCCGGAGGCCGCTGTCCTTGGGCCCGCACCCGCTCAGACCCGGACCGACGGTGGCGAGCGCGACGAGCACGGCGGTGACGCGGACCATCACCCGACGCTAGCAGGTCCGGCGCCGATCAGTAGGTGACGGTCGCGCCGAGCAGCACCGTGAGCGGCATGCCCGACGTCAGGTACAGGTACCAGGCGTCGACCGAGGCGTGCAGCCCGGTCGCGGATCGATCCGGGTGCCGACCTCGGTGCCGTAGCCGCGGGCCAAGGCACCCTGACCGTGACTCGACACCGCGGCCCGCGCGTCGTTGGAGTGGAAGCCGAGGCCGCCGTTGACGAACACCGCCAGCCCGTCGACCGGCCGGGCGATCACCGACAGCTTGGGGCTCAGGATCGCGCGCTGCGCGCTGCCGCCGGTGGTGTCGGGGCTGACTAGGGCAGCGGCGGGAACTCGGGCGGCGCGGCGCAGGTCGCAAGCCGGGCCTCTGTCTTGGTGTAGAAATCGGTCAGCCGCTGCACGTACTGATCGTTGGCGGCGTAGTTGAAGTTGGGGTGGCCGTCGCCCTGCTTGGTGGCCTTGGCCATGAGCTTGGCGGCGTTGACGATCACGTCGTAGCCCTTGCTCAGATCGCCGAGGTCCTTGGGCTTGACCGCGAAGAAGTTCTTGATGAACAGCTCCTGCCGGTTCATCGCGAACATCTCGGCGTCATCGCGGCTCATCCACGCACCACCCGCGCCCGACGAGTGACAGTCGCTGCACGGGTTGTTGCCGTTGTTGCCGTTGGCCTGCTTGTTGGCCCAGGTCCCCATCTGCGACGAGGTCCAGTCGGCGTAGGCCATGCACGCCGAAAACTTGGCGAGCGCCTGGCGCCCGTCGTAGATCGGCGGGCCCGGCGGTGGGGGCGGCACCGGCGGCTCGATCGTGAGGTTGCGATCGATCGCCTCCTGCCCCATCCAGTCCATGATCCGGCCGGCCTCGCTCGCGGTCCAGGCTCGGGCCTGTCCGTCGGCGTGCGCGCCCTTGGTGAGCAGCGCCGCCAGCGCCGGGTTCCAGCCGCCGATCACGCCGTCGTCGAGCGTGACCTTGGCGTAGTTGTCCGGTTTGCCGGACAGTCCGAGGAACTTGGTCGGCGTCGACTCGGCCGCGCCGGTGTGGCAGGCCGCGCAGTTCTGCTCGAGCATCGGCGACACGTCGGCGTCGAACTGCTGCTCGCCCGCGGTCTTGGGCAGGGACGGGTTGGTCGTGCCGCTGTCGATCGGCTCGACGCAGCCGGCGGCGCCGAGCAGCGAGACAGCGAAGGTGGCGGTGAGCAGGTGGCGCATGGCGTCCTCCGGACCGAGGCGAGGGCGTGAGGGGCGTGGCGACGGCGAGCGGCGGCGTAGGCGGTGGCTCAGCGACGGCGGCGGACGAGGGCGACCGCGGCGCCGAGCGCGAGGATCATCGCGCCGCCCGGCGAGCCGCCGGTGCTACAGCCGCCCCCGACGTCACCGGTCGGCGCCGGATCGGGGATGGGATCAGGATCGGGGTTGGTGGGCTCGGGATCGACCGGGTTGGGCGCGGCCGGGACCACCGCCGGGACCAGCACGACCTCGCTGAACGACTTGTCCTCGCCGCCACGGTGGCCGACGTTGCTGATCATCAGGAACGCCTTCACGTCGGGCTGGAAGCCGCCCGCCTTCTGGTAGCCCGGGTTGTCGAGCATCGTGCAGTGCAGGTGGTTGCGGCCCTGCGGCGTGTTGGGGTTGTTGCCGTAGTACTGCGAGATGTAGCCGGCGCCGGTCTTGTCCGAGAACGTGATGGCGTTACCGCGGCCACCGGCGTTGTTCATCGTGCCGGCGTCGGGGTCGGCCCGCAGGATCGACAGCGCACCGCTGCCGCCGTCGGTGATGGTGCCCGTGATCATGAACGCGGCCGGGGTGTCGTCCTGGCCCCAGGTGCCGCCGCACATCGTCGGGTGGGCCTTGTCGCCGACCGGGACCAGGTCGGCCATCGCCGGGGTCAGGATCTCGAGGCCGCTGGCCGCCGGGCGGACCAGCTGCTGCATGAACTGGGTCTGGCCCTTGTTATTGCGGCCGTTGGTCACGACCTTCACGTAGGTGACGATGAAGGCGGTGCGGCCGTCAGTGCCCTTGACCGGCGCGACGTTGGGCACCGTGTAGTAGGTGTTGCCGGTGCGCTCGGCCAGGTACTTGCGCCACACCACGCGCTCGTTGTTCGGCACGCCGGGGTTCATGTTCATCAGGCCGCAGCGCAGGCCGCGGTCGGGCGGCTGGTTGTCGCCGACCGCGGCGCATTCGAACATGAAGCCGGGCATCTCGGGCACCGCCGCGGTGTACGCGCGGCTGCGCTCCTCCTCGGCCTCGCCGACGAAGTCGAAGTCCTTCTTCAGCGTGAACTGGCTGCCGATCTTGGTGACCGTCATCCCGTAGCAGTACATGTTGTCGCCGCCGTTGCCGTTGCCGATCACGCAGTCTCCGAGGCTGGCGCTGTCGGGACCGTCGGCGATGAGGGTGCTGGCGAGGTCCGCGTTGCCGGCGACGTTGTCGTTGTTCTTGGCCAGGATCCGGGTCTGCGCCGACATCTCCTCGCAGTTGGGCCCCAGGACCTTGGCGTAGGTCTCGGTGTTGCCGTCGAGATCGACGCCGTAGGTGACCAGCAGGTACTTGCCGCCCATGATCGGCGTGCCGCCGGGGATCATCGCGTTCTGGTACTCGTTGCCCCGGTTGTTGGTGAAGTAGCGCATCGTGCCCTTCACCAGGCCGGCGGTCTCGTCGACCTTGAAGCTGGTGCACAAGCCCTGGAGCCGATCGGTCACCGGGCTGCCCGGGATGTCGGTGTAGCTGCCGGTGCCGATGGTCAGCACCACCGGGCCGCCGTCGGCCGCCTTCAGCACGTGCGAGCTCATGTGCTCGAGGCCGGTGCCGCGCTGGTCGTTGTTGCGCGGGCCGTTGTTCCACAGGAGGCCCGCGTTGAGGCCGTTGTGGATCGGGAAGGACTTCAAGGTGGGGGCGGCCGCCGCGGTCGCCGGCAGGAGGCAGCTTGCGGCGAGGAGGAGCTTGGAGAGGGTGGTCATGGCGGGTCTCCTACGAGGCAGTTGCGGGGCTGCCCGAGGCTTAAGCAGTGACCGTGCCAGCAACCTGAGTGCGCTTTACAAAGCCATGACAGGCAGTTACAGCGCGCGAGATCGGCGGGCGGCGAGGCCGAGAGGCCCAAGGGTGGGGGTCGAGCCCCGGGGGGCCGGAGTCCCCAGGCTCGACGGCCGTGCCCGAACGCGAAGGCCGCCCCTTGGTGTCAGCCACCCGATCCACGCGGTGTCAGCC
>JAYVSF010000404.1:0-2460 GCA_043775605.1 Myxococcales bacterium | reverse complement strand
GTGGTAGCGTCGGCCCGATGCTTCGAGCCGGTGCCGCCTCCGCCGCGATCGTGATCGCCGCTCTGGTCGCCGCTGGGGCCGCGGGTGCGGTCCCGGCCGCCCGGGCCGACGACGGTGATGGCGACGGCGAGCCGCGGTTGATCCCGTCGGGCGAGGCCGAGCCGCCGGCCGCCGTGCGCGGCAACCACAAGGGCCAGTTCGGCGTCGGCCTGTCGCTGACCACCGGCTACCGCCTGATCAAGACCTGGGACAACAGTCGCTACTGCGGCGATCGCGGCTCCGCCAGCAGCGGCGGCGGCAACGCGGTCTACTGCGTGGGCCGCACGCCGTTCGGGCTCGACGTCGCGCTCAGCTACGGCGTGACCCGCTCGATCGACCTCTTGCTCGACATCCGGTTCGGCGTCGAGCGCGACTTCGGCAGCACCGCCACCGCCGACGGGCCGCGGCTGCGCCACTACGCGCCCGGGCTCAAGTTCTTCCTCGGCGGCGACGGCCAGGTCCACTACTTCTCGACCGCACAGCTCGCGATCGACACCACCGGCTACCAGGAAGCTGGCGGCGGCGCGATCGGCACCGACGTCCGGCTACGCAACGCCAACGGCCTCCAGGTCGACTTCCACGACGCTTACGGCGTGTACGTCTACTTCGCCGAAGAGGTCGCTTTCAGCCGCTGGCTCGAGGCTGGCATCGAGGGCGGGGCCGGCATCCAGGGCCGCTACCCCTGACGTCCTGACGCCTCCGCCCATCCATCATGACTGACGCCGTCATCGTCGCTCGCGATCTCGCCAAGACCTACCGCACGCCGTTTCGTCGCAAGAAGGTCGAGGCGCTGCGCGGGGTCAGCTTCGAGGTCCGGCGCGGCGAGGTGTTCGGCTTCCTCGGGCCCAACGGCGCCGGCAAGACCACGACCATCCGCTGCCTGATGGGCCTGTGCTCGATCACCGGCGGCAGCGCCGACATCCTCGGCCAGCCAGTGCCGAGCACAGCCCCATCAGGCAGCGGATGGTCGTGGTCTTGCCGGCGCCGTTGGGCCCGAGGAAGCTGAAGACCTCGCCCCGTCGGATCTCGAAGCTGACGCCGCGCAGCGCCTCGACCTTCTTGCGCCGGAACGGCGTGCGGTAGGTCTTGGCCAGCTGGCGGGCGACGATGACGGCGTCGCCGGTCACGCCAGTCATGCCGGTCTCGCCGGTCACGGATAGCGGCCCTGGATGCCGACGCCGCCCTCGATGCCGGCCTCGAGCCAGCGGCTGAACGCGAGCTCCTCGGCGAAGTAGACGTAGACGCCGTAGGCGTCGTGGAAGTCGACCTGGATGCCGTTGGCGTTGCGGACCCGGACGTCGGTGCCGAGCGCGGCGCCGCCGGCGTCGGTGTAGCCGGTGGTGTCGATCGCGAGCTGGGCGGTCGAGAAGTAGTGGAGCTGGTCGTCGCCACCGAGGAAGACCTTGAGGCCGGGCGCGTAGTGGCGCAGCCGTGGGCCGACCGCGGTGGCGGTGCCGCCGAAGTCGCGCTCGACGCCGAACCGGATGTCGAGCAGGAGCTCGATCGAGCGGGTCAGGCCGTAGCTGAGCGCGACGTCGAGGGCGGCCGGGGTCCGGCCGACGCAGTAGACCGCGTTGCCGCCACCGCTGCCGGCGGACCCGCGCTCGCCGCAGTAGCGGCCGTTGTCCCAGGTCTTGATCAGGCGGTAGCCGGTCACGAACGACAGGCCGAGGCCGAACTGACCCTTGTGGTCGGCGCGCGCTGGCGCGACCGGCTCGCCGTCGCCCGACGGGATCAGCCGCGGCTCGCCGTCGCCGTCGTCGGCGCGCACCGCCAGCGGCGCGGCCACGACCAGCCCAGCGATCACGACCGCGGCGGAGGCAACACGGGCACGCACCATCGCACCGACGCTACCACGAGACCCGATCGCGGCGCGCTGGCCCCGGATGCACGGGAGCGCTACGCTGCGCGGGTGAAGACGCTGGGCCGTCGAGGCTTCCTGGCCGCCGGTGCGGCGGCGGCGGCGACCGCGATGCTGCCGCGCCGAGCCCGGGCGATCGGCCCCGGCTCCAAGCTGCGGATCGGCCAGCTCCAGTTCAGCGCCGCGCCGCCACCGCGGCCGCGCGCGCTCCACCGCCTGGCCTGGGAGCTCGACAAGCGGACGTCGATCGACATCGACCTCGACACCCCGGTGGTGACCCCGGCCACCGATCAGCTGCACCAGACGCCGATGCTGTACCTGGCCGGCGAGCGCGACTTCCCGCAGCCGCCGACCGTCGAGCTCGAGGCCCTGCGCCGGTTCCTGACCTTCGGCGGCTTCCTGGTGATCGACTCGGCCGAGGGCTCGACCGACGGCGCCTTCGATCGCTCGGTGCGCACGCTGATCGCCAGCCTGTTCCCGTCGCCCGGCCCCGGCCTCGAGCTGGTCGCCACCGATCACGTGGTCTACAAGTCGTTCTACCTGCTCGACCGCCCGCTCGG